>CALSAT010000445.1:0-3561 GCA_943372905.1 Bacteroides fragilis
AAATACATTTAACTATAGCGGGACAGCTAATCCAAAGAGAATTGAGTATTACAAAAGTGGTGACACAGTAAGCCCCAATGGTCCCTTCGTTAATATTGAGAAATGGGTAAAGGACAGTACCTGGATTTACTTTTCTAAATCGGGTGACACAACAAAAATTATAAAGTACAAGGACGACTTACAAATAAAGTAATACTGCAGCTTACATTGGGTTTTATGCAAGTTGGGCTCGACATTGTAACATCAACTAATTGCAAATCCCAGCTTCAGTTCGGGCTTGACAAATAAATCTCAACTTTAGTTCTTAAATTCAACTTTATGTTTTCAATCAACAGCGGTTGTGGGCAGACGGAATACTAATTCCCAACCTGCATAAAGCCCTGCTCTCGCTCTGCGAAACTTTTAGTTTCGCAGATTTATTATATTGCCTTTGGCAATACTATCTATCACTCTCGCTCTGCGAAACCTTTAGTTTCGCAGATTTATTATATTGCCTTTGGCAATACTATCTATCACTCTCGCTCTGCGAAACTTTCAGTTTCGCAGATTCATTATATTGCCTTTGGCAATACCATCTATCACTTACGCCTTAGTTCGTGTCCCCACAAACCTTTTCGCCCCGCCCGCTATAGGTGTTCTAAATAACTTTATGCAGAGCGCCACCAGCAGCAGGATGATATAAATGCCGTCTTGCATAGATAGCAGCCAATTCGGCAAAATACCATAAAAATGGTATTGCGGAAAAAAATACAGCTCCCTATATTTGCTCCGTACTTACGTACACACACTTACCCCTTCCAACCATTTACACTATAGACCATTTTCCCGTCCGGGAAAAAACACTTCCATTCTGAGCATGAAATGATTTAGCTGCCCCGGGCATGGCCTAACGGTTATTGCCTATGCGGGGAACTATGCTTAGAAATTAAACTTTATGAGTAACCTAAAACAAGTAATTAAAATGACAAACAGCTAAAAAAAATCTGTTCAGAAGATTTATGCTACCCTGAATTATTGCTGTACCACAGCATTTAAACCTATTTATTATTTAAAAAAACCTTATGCAGAACTATCGAATTAAAATTTCACTACTGGTACTGGCGGCGGCTACTATCTATGCCTCCTGCCGCAAAACAGATTCTCAATTTGAAAGAACGGCTGCTGATAATACAAAAGCAGACCTAACGGCCCGGTTTTTCAGTGCTAAACCCGGCACATCCATCGCAGCCACACGGGTATTGGAAGAGATCAGAGAAAGAGATAACAACCTTCATTTTATCAGGGATTTTGCCCTTGCCAATGGACTGGCCCAATGGGATAAAGCGATTGTAACGCTGCCGGAAAATGATCCGTCTCACAATTTTGGCAACAATGTTCAGAATGGAGATACAATTGTTTATATACCACTGGTACTTACAAATACGCAATATACCAATGGGTTTATCAGGGCTGTCTTGAATGACACGATCAGTATTTCAAACTGGGTGGCAGGAGACTACAGGTATTTTCCTGTGTCTGCCGCTGCCGGTGAAACCTCCCGTAATCAATATGCATCAATGATCATGCTGATGGACAACCAGGTATTCGGTGCCACCAAATTTAAGCTTACTGACAGCAGCCTGTTGTTGCCACCAGGTAGCGCCGTCACCGGCCATGAAAGGCTGGCAAAAATAACCAGCATCGATACTGTTTCCGGAAGCAACCTATGTACCGGCACCATCTATACTGTTAGTTGGCTGGTGCAGGATGCGGCAAATTGCTCTTGTACGAACGGCGCCAGTTCTCCCGGCGGGCATTGCAGTGACTGGCAAACGGGGTGTGCTGCATGTTCTAATACTGTAAGCATTACCATACAGGTAGGCGATGGAGGCTGCGGTGGTGGAGTTTCTACTCCACCATCACCCACCAACCCAACAGGCGGCAGCAGCGGCGGCACCTGGAATACAGGGCCTGTAGGTGGCGGTGGCACTGGCGGAGGCCCAGTTGGGTGGGTGCCGATCGTTTTATTCGAACCTTATGAATGCACTTACCAAATGACACCGCATGAGATAAGCATATTCAACCAGCTTGACCAGGAAGATGCTGAAGCAGACTTGCAGTATCACAATTTGGATTGTAAGGGAACTAAAATGTCAGGAGGTAATATCGCTTATAATGGCACCTTGCAGCATTGGATAATTCAACTGGATTATATGTCGAAGAATCCTGCATTTGGCGAGCGGGAGTTTGCGATACCGCATTCAGGTACAAATGCCCGGGGGTATGCAGATATTGCAAACCTCTTGAATGGGAATATTTTTGAAATAAAACCAGATGATGCGAATTACGCCCTTTCAGGTGTTAATGAAGTGTCTAATTACGTAGCAAAGGCAAATACTTATTGCACCTCTACATTACCGCCCGGAGTTGTGTGGAACAGGGGAAGTGTTTATCCCACCACTTATTTACCCACCCATTTACCCAACAGGTACTTAAAGGCGAGACTAATGGCTCCCGGTTTGATCGGTTATACTTATGAAAACACAGTTAATCCACCAAACCCGCCGCCTATAGCTATCCCCGCCTCGATTTTGGATAAGCTCAGGACTTTGATCAACAGGCTTAAACAAAATATTGCTGATGCCGATAGAATAATTTCCGAGTTTTTGCAACAACATCCGGAGGTGGTAACTTTTATAAAAGCAATGGCCGTTGGGGCAGGTGTGGCAATAATTGTGGGAACATTGGTGGAAGATGTTATTACAGCAGGTGCAGGAATTTTAGACGATTGGGCATCTTTTCAACTGGCGTATCGTATCATCAGATTTGGGTTAGCTTTATAAAAATTATTTGTATGGAATACCTGCATTTTCCCTGCACGGAAGAAACCAGAGAGATATATCGAAATGCTTTTGGGATAATTTTTAGTGAAAAGTTTTGCAGATTCTTCGCCGCCTCCTACTATCAGCTCTATTTATCGGAAGTGGGTGTAAAGCCCGGATATAAAGCCGGGATAGGACTGTTTAAACAGCGAAATGATACTCCCTTTTATGAGAAGGGGGAGATTTCGAAGCTAAACATGGTCCTGTGGATACAGCCAGATGATTATCAGGATTTCAGCTTTTGTTGGAAATCAGGACCCGGCAAGATTGTCGAGACCACTGATGAAGTATTTGACGAAGCAGATATAGAGTGCTGGCTGGAGGGCCTGCAGCCAGCACTGATATGGGAACAAACGTCCACTGAGAAAAAAAGCCACCCCTTTATTTCAAAGAACCTGCCCTATGTACTGAAGGTGTTTGGCTTTGGGGTCAATACCGGTTTAACGATCAATCTGGGTCCGGCAGGTAATGCTGAACTCGTCGCTAAAAAAGTAGGGGATACTATAGGAAAATATAATGACGATTCAGAGAGAAAGAACAGAAAGGATGGGGTGATCCACAATTACTCTATGGAGGTAGGAGACAACAAAGTGGAATTCCGGATCGATACCGGTTCAGCAGGCGTCAAAGGCATCAATAAAATATTGACCGCTTTAAAAAAAGTGGAAGGTGTGGAGGAGGTTATTATTGATTTTTAAAA
>CALSAT010000446.1:0-3556 GCA_943372905.1 Bacteroides fragilis
ACTAAGAGAAAAAACATGGGTAAATAAAGGATTGGATTGATTGGCCAGGTTGGTAAAGGCATAATCGATAGAAACATTGCCAATACGGAAACCGGCGCCGCCGCCCGGCTGGTATATCCATACTTTCTTTTGGTTCAGGGTATCACCATCGGCCAGGGCACGTTGAAAATTATTAATGCCACCACGGAGGAAGAATACATTATTGATGTTCAGTTCAAGTCCCAGTTTTGGATCGGCACTTACAGGATCGGCACTGATAACAGTATTGCGCTGCCCGTCAAATGTTACATCAAAATTGGCTTCTGCCAGTAAACTGGATTTTTTGCCCAGCCTGAACTCACGACCAATACCCAGCACAAGCCGGGGAGCCGTCAACTCAGTAGATTTAACGGGTATATCATTATTAGTCAGATATAAAACTTCTTTCTCTTTTTCAGTAAAGGAAAATGACCAGGCATTGAAGGTGGTAGTAATATCCCGTCCGGCAATACCAAAACGCCAGCGGTTGCTATGTATCTGTAATCCTGCATCAAGCCCGAAGCCCCATGCTTTAGCAAAAGAGCCAACACTGCGGTGAATAACCTTGGCATTTAAACCAAAGTTGACTTTTTTCTTTTCGGTATCTTTTAATTTTTGCGCATAAGAAAAAATGAACGCATAATCAGCAGAAGAAAAAGCCTGAATATTATTGTAATTGATAGAGCCATCCGGCTCCACCAGGAACAAAGTATTCATGATATCATCTACTGCAAACCGCAAACCGGTAATGCCAATGGTCCTCTTACCATTTGAGGAGGGGAAAGCGATACTGGCATAATCATACTTCCCGATACCGGCAAAGTACTCAGCATGCATCAGGTTGATCTGTGGATAATCTTTGATTCCCACCAGCCCGGCAGGATTCCAGTAGCCGGCAGTTCCATCACTCACAGAAGCTACCTGGGAGCTTCCCATAGCAAGTCCTCTGGCACCTGCGCCAATATTTAAAAATTCGTTGGAATACTTACGAAATTGTGCGTGGGAGGAAAGAAAGAATAATACAGCAAACAGGGTTAGGTATAAGCGGTTCGTTTTCATTCATTGAATTTTCTAATAAGCAATGGTAAGTTGAGTCTTCTTAATAAGGTACGTATAGCTTGTAAAAATAGTCTTTCAGCCTGTAAATTCATAGGTTTGTGGAGCGAAAAGACTAATTATTGAAAACGAGTTAATTAGAAAAATATTGCCCATAAGACTGGTCAATCTTAATCTGCCTTATTTTTGTGCCCGCAGTGGCGTAGGGGTAAGCATACAAATTGAAAATCATAGATTTAGACAATGAATTTAATAGAAGAATTACGATGGAGGGGCATGATACAGGATATTATGCCAGGCACCGAAGAGCAGTTAAACAAAGAAATGACTTCCGCCTATATCGGCTTTGATCCCACGGCCGACAGCCTCCATATTGGCAGCCTGGTACCCATATTGCTGCTCGTTCACCTTCAAAAAGCAGGACATAAACCATACGCCCTGGTAGGCGGCGCCACCGGTATGGTGGGCGACCCCAGCGGTAAAAGCGAAGAAAGGAACCTGCTGAGTGAGGAAGTATTAAAACTTAACCAGGAAGGCGTCAGGAAACAATTGATGAAATACCTTGATTTTGACCCGGCGAAGCCGAATGCTGCTGAAATGGTGAACAATTATGACTGGTTCAAAGATTTTACTTTCCTGAATTTTATACGGGATGTAGGCAAGCATATTACCGTCAACTACATGATGAGCAAAGACAGTGTGAAGAAAAGGCTGGAGGGAGAAACCGGAATGAGCTTTACTGAATTTACCTATCAACTGGTACAGGGTTATGATTTCTATTGGTTATACCAAAATAAAAACTGCAAGCTGCAAATGGGCGGCAGCGATCAGTGGGGCAATATCGTAACCGGTACAGAACTGATCAGAAGAAAAGCCGGGGGCGAAGCATTTGCTTTTACTTGTCCCCTGATCACAAAAGCAGATGGATCTAAGTTTGGTAAAAGTGAAAAAGGTAATGTATGGCTGGATATTACTAAAACCTCTGCCTACGAATTTTATCAATTCTGGATCCGTGCCACTGATGTGGATGCGGAGAAATGGATCAAAATATTCACCTTCCTGGATCAGTCAACTGTAAATGAACTGCTCACGGCACATGCTATTGACCCCGGCAAAAAAGTATTACAGAAAAAACTGGCAGAACAAGTAACCCTGTTTGTACATGGAGAAGCAGCCTTACAGGAAGCATTACTGGCCACCGAAAAAGCATTTACCCAAAAAGAAATACCTGCGGAAGAACTAACCCTGCAGGATATCGAAGCGATGCAGGGAATTACCCAACTTAGCTTTTCAAAAGAAGCGCTGCTACATGGCGTTGACCTGGTGAGTTTCCTGGCAGAAACAGGCGCCTTTCCCAGTAAAGGAGAAGCAAGAAAGAGCGTACAGGGCGGTGGCGTGAGCATTAACCGGAAAAAAATTCAGGATATACAATTACAGATCAACAATACCTTTCTGCTGCATGACAGCTATATCCTTGTGCAAAAAGGAAAATCAAATCATTTCCTGGTAAAAGCCGGATGATAGCTTATTGGGCTACTTTAAAAATCTTTATAACTGATCCCGACCGCTTATTTACCAGCAGGTACAGGCCCGTGCCCTTCCCTGTCAAATCCAACTGGCCGGTTGCGCCATTGAAAAATAACCTGTCAATCAATTGCCCGTTACTATTCAGCAAAGTAAATTCTTCATTAACAAATACTTTCTGCTGAAATAATATTACGGCCTTATTTACTACAGGATTCGGCATTACAGTTACGGCATGATCTGTTTTATTCCCGGATAACAAAATGATCCGGCTGAAACTATACTGCCCATCCATGTCTATTATTTTCAGGCGGTAGAAATAGCTATTGGCGTAGCATTTATCATCGGTAAATTGGTATTGTCTGAAATCAGAGTTGTTTCCGTCCGCAGCTACTTCACCAATTTTTTCAAAGTGTTGGGCATCTGTACTTCTGTATATTTCAAAAGACCGGGTACCTGATTCAGCTACTGTTGTCCATGTTAGCAAATTAGCCGCATTGTATGTGTTTCCATAGAAACGCAGGAGCCCTACCGGCAATACCGTTATATTAAATTCATAAGCCCCTATATCTGCCACACCGTTTATGATCCTCGTGTTACCACGAATATCAAAAGATGGAACGCCGCTATTATCACCGGCATCGACACCCGGTGAACCACTTTGCAATTGTAAACCATCATCACTGGTAAGCCAGCAGTTATCAGTGCCATCTGCATCAGCCATATTTAAAAATGAAGGCGCTGAAAAAATATTTCCTGTCCCGGCACCGCTGATGGTATGCGGCGGATTCTGACTGGTGATATCAATAAGCGTATACGTAGCAATAAAACCGGCGCCACCGAGTGTAAAAAACTGCGGCCCGGTTCCGCTGGCTGTATTGCCGCGAAAAATACTGTTGCGCACCACCGGTGAGGCGGTGCCGGAATTGGTGGCGCCACCAAAATCAGTACGGTCGCA
>CALSAT010000447.1:0-3524 GCA_943372905.1 Bacteroides fragilis
GGTGCTTACATTCCTTTTTCTGTTTGTCATATTTGCCACCACATCTAAATGGGGAAACAGCACCATGGCCGGATTGGCTATAGGTGTAACTCTTATACTGATACACCTGGTGGCAATACCTGTTACCGGCACTTCTGTTAACCCCGCCCGCAGTTTTGGTCCGGCAATTTTCGCTCAGGGTAAAGCATTGACCCAATTGTGGTTATTTTTTGCTGCGCCCATCGTGGGCGGCATAGCTGCTGCGTTGGTTTGGAAAGGGGTGTTTGAGACAAAAGAGAATTAATTGAATATAAGAAAGGGCAGCCAAACTGGCTGCTCTTTTTATACCGGCAATACATTCGGACTTTTATTCTTTGCAATTTTTTCAGGAAGGGCGTCAGTGATTTCCTTTTTCAATACATCAATCATTCTCTTTTTTAAAAAATCCCGGTGGGTGATTATGCTGACTTCCCGCATAGGTACCGGTTTTTTGAACTGGCGCACCAGTTTCTTTTGCTTGGATGATAATTCAAGCGTAGCTAACTCTGGTAAAATGGTGATGCCATCGTTTAATTCTACCAGCCGCCGCAATGTTTCCAGGCTTCCGGCTTCATATTCAAAATGGCTCCCTTCTGCACTGGCTTTCCTTAATTGACATAGATTGGCTATTTGGGTGCGGAAGCAATGGCCTTCTTCCAGCAGCCATAGTTTATTAGGATCTATATCCTGCGGCAATACATAGCTTTTTTTATAGGCTGCATTTTTCGGGGAGATATAAGCCATCATTTCTTCATAGAACAGCACATATTCTTTAATACCTGCCTCATTGAGCGGGGTTACCAATATCCCAGTATCGATCCGTCCTTCTCTCAGACGGCTGATGATCGTTTCTGTGGTCAGTTCGTTGATAATAAGCTTTACCAACGGGTATTTTTTGGTGAAAGAAGGAATGAACAAAGGCAATAGATAGGGGGCCAGGGTAGGGATGATGCCCACTTTCAGTTCACCGGCCATTACCCCTTTTTTCAATTGAAGGAAATCGTTAAGACTGTCCCGCTCTTCAATGATCTTTTTAGCATAGGCGATCACATCAATACCGGCAGCAGTGGTTACCACGGGTTGTTTGCTGCGGTCAAATATTTTGACGCCCAGTTCCTGTTCCAGTTTATGTAACTGCATACTCAGCGTAGGCTGGGTGATGAAGCAGGCCGCGGCAGCTTTTGCAAAATGCCGGTAGGTATCAACAGCGATGGCATATTCCAGTTGAGTAAACGTCATGGTATAGATTCTATCTATTGAATTGGATGTAAATTAAGTAAACCCCGATCAGGGGCAAAGCAGATTATAAACAGTAAGCTCTTACTGCTCCGTTACAGGAATGTTTGTATCAGAAACTCGGACAAAGCAGGTATTGGCCCTTATCTTTCCGGAAAGCGATATAAGAAATGGATAATTCAAATCCGCCGCGGCCATAACTGGAAGGTTTCAGCTTTGAAATGTTCACATCGTAGCTGATGGCTACAGAGAAAGGGTTGTAATCAAGTTTAATTACCGGTATTAGCGCATCGTTCCAGCGAAGGAATGCACCGGCATGTATGGTATAAGCTGGATTGTCGGGATCTTCGCCCAGTTTCAATCCATACATAGCGCCACCAACTGTTTCGGTAAAGCCGCCCTGTGTGGAATGATCTGCCTGGATGGTCATATATGCATAGTCGGTTACACCAAAGCGAAGCCCGCCGGAAAATACCCATTTAGGATGCAATTCAATATTGGCATTGCGGTAAAAGGAGGTTTTAGGCCTGTTGAAATGATGATACGCAGCACCAATGAAAAAGTTATTACTGGCATTGTAGTTCAGATTTGAGTTAAAACTCATCCCTACGCTCCCATCAAGATAATTGTATTGTGTATTGGTAAAATTTTCTCCCAACGTACCATTATCGTACTGGCTGTTCGTTGTCACTTTTGAAGGATCAAAACGCCGCTGCACCCAGCCACCCATAAAGCCAAGTGAAAGGTATTTATTCTTGTCGCTGCTTAGTGATTTATGATAATTTAAAACTGGCAATACATGAGTGGAGGTCCAGCCGATAGTACCCGCTTTATCATACAATACCTGTAAGCCCGTGGTTATAAAGTCATTGTTTTTCCCGATCGGTTTTTTGAACTCTGCATTCAATGACCCTGTACGGTAGGCATTCGTTACGCTGTTCCATTGGTCGCGGTACACTGCCTGCACTCTTACATCACCGGTAAAAATGCCCGCAAGGGAGGGATTTCTCCAAAGTGGTGCTTCGAAGAATTGGGAGAAATGTATGTCTTGAGAGAAAGCTGCGAGCTGCGAGTTGCCAGCTACGAGCAGTAATACAAGAACCCGTATGTTTTTCTTCAGCCTCATATTTTCACATTTTCATATTTACTCATTCCCACATTTGCTTTACAATATCAACGCAATATTTCCATTCAACCGAATAATGTCTCCATTATCACAAAACACTTCAGCCTGGTAAACATAGACATCTGCCTGTGGCTTTTTTCCTTTGTAAGTTCCGTTCCATCCGGCATTCGCATCGTTCACAGGGAAATCTCTTTTTTCAAATACCACTTCGCCCCATCGGTTGAAGATGCGTAAGGTCTTTACCCGTTCCAGTCCTTTTCCCCTGGGATAAAAAATATCATTACTGCCATCGCCATTTGGAGTAAAAGTGTTTGGAATAAACAGGTTGGCATTCTTGCAGATGACCACCACCAGGATGGCCCCGATATTTGTACACCCATTATCATCTGTAACATATACCTGGTAACGGGTATCAAATTTCGGCCCGGCATCGGGGGTCGGGCAATTAGCACAACTTAAACCAGTACCCGGTGACCAAACCCAACTGATAACATTGGGCGAATAGGTAGCCGGTATGGTAACCGGGAAACCCGCCTGCACAGTCATTTGCCCCGGCATAGTGATAACAGGCAATGGATTCACATATACTGTTTGCAAAGTGGTGTCTTTGCAGCCGGTGCTGTTGGTGGCAATTGTTGTAATGGTAAAAGTGCCGGGTGTGGTATAGGTTTGTATTGGTGGATTTTGAACCGAGTATGAATTGCCATTAGGAAAACTCCATTGCCACGAAACAATTGAAGTATCTGGTTGAATGAATATACCTGAATGCAATAAGGAAGAATTGACGCAAACTATGGAGTCGCCGCCAATATCAATCAATGGCCGCTGTACCACTTTTATCACCAAAGGTTTTGTCAGGGTGTCACGGCAACCGATCTGTGTTTCCACCGCCAGTTGTACGGTGTACAGGCCAGGACCAGCATAATAATGTACCGGGTTTTGCAGCGTGGAAGTTCCGCCGTCGCCAAAGCTCCAGTTGTAATTGATCACGGGATCATTAAAAGTGGTGGAGTCAGAAAAATTGACAACACCAAAATCGCAAAACAAACTGTCGTCCAGTCCAAACTTGGTGTTGGCACCTGTTACATATACCGTATCCAATCCCTGCAATGGAATCAAACATCCGGAAGGGTCTTCCATTATT
>CALSAT010000448.1:0-3520 GCA_943372905.1 Bacteroides fragilis
GTTTCAATGATATCATTCTCCAGGTAGTCTTTTTGCAAAGTGATCTCTTTTACAATTGCACCAATAAGATCTGTTTTGTAATGCAGTGAAGTAGTAAAATGAAAATTACAATAATAGCAAGCCTGCCGGCAAAATGGAATATGAAAATAGATGCCTGCCAATTTCTTTGAGATTTAATGAATAATTTAGCATGTCCCTGCAACTGCCGGGGTTTCGGCCCAGTGCCATGAAAAAAATCAGACTGCAAATATCGGTGCTTGTTTCTTTGCTGGCGGGTATTTATACTTCGGCGCAAAGTTCTTATCTGCTTGGTATCAAAGGGGCCGACAGAGATTCGGCAGCGCTGGTATCTCAGATGGGTTTACAAATATCCTTCTCTTCCCGGACCACTTGTACTGACTATATAAACAAGCTCACTGGCCTGTTACAGGCCAAAGGATATGTTACAGCCTCTGTCGACAGCCTCAGGTACGATTCAGCTTCCGCCCGTATCGTTTTGTTTACAGGGGAATTATACCGCTGGGCGCAATTGGATGCCAAAAATATAGACCCGCAACTGCTTGATGCAGCCGGTTGGCGGGAAAAACTATTTTCCAACAAGCCGCTTGATTTTGGGCAGGTGCAATTGCTCCAGGAAAAAATGCTAGACCAACTGGAAAATACCGGATATCCTTTTGCCAGGGTGTACCTGGATAGTTTGCTACTGGATAATGACAAAGTATCGGCCTTGCTGAAAGTGAATAAGGTCCACTCTATAAGATTGACAGTATCCGCATATATGGCAATGCTAAAATATCTAATAGCTACCTGCAGCGGTACCTTGATCTGCCGAATGGAAGCATTTACAGTAAAGAAAAGCTGCTGAAAGTAAATAAGAAAATGCGGGAGCTCTCTTACATAGAAGAGGAAAAGCCATTTGACCTTACCATGCTGGCAACCGGCTCTGTACTTAATATGTACCTGAAGCAAAAGAGGAGCAGCCAGGTAAATGTGCTGGTTGGTTTTTTACCCAATAATGACCAGCTTTCCAGTAAAAAATTACTGCTGACCGGTGAAGCAAATATTTTACTTCGCAATGCTTTTGGGTCTGGTGAAACAATAGGACTGAACTGGCAACAGATACAGGTAAAATCGCCGCGGTTGAATTTATTATACCAGCACCCCTACCTTTTTCGTTCGCCCATTGGCTTGGATTTTACGTTTGATATGTTTAAAAAAGACAGTAGCTTTTTGAACGTTAATTTTCAGCTGGGAGCACAGTACACATTAAGTAATAATCAGTCCGGAAAGCTGTTTATCCAGCAATTTCAAACCATTGTAAGCCTTGGCGGTATCAATACGACAGTGGTAATTCAAAACAGGCAATTACCTACAGTGGCAGATGTACGTTCACTGAATCTGGGAGTGGATTATGAGTTTAATTCGACAGATTACCGGCTTAATCCTAAAAAAGGGAACGAGGTAAGGATCATTACTTCCATTGGCACTAAAACCCTGAAAAAGAATAATGAGATTCTGGAGTTAAAAGACCCCAATGACCCTTCATTTGATTTTGATAAGTTGTACGAAGGCTTAAAATTGAAAACATACCAGTTGCGGGTAAGGGCCACCGCAGCCCGGTATTTTCCTGTGGGAAAACAGAGTACCGTTAAAACGGCCATAAACGGCGGGTTGTTCCAAAGCGGCAATACTTTTCGAAATGAACTATTTCAATTAGGTGGGTATAAACTGCTGAGAGGGTTTGATGAAGAAAGCCAGTACCTGTCTCATTTTGCCATAGGCACGGTGGAATACCGGCTGCTGTACCTTACAGGACAAAATTCTTACTTCTATGCACTGGCAGACGGTGGTTGGGGGCAAAACAACAGTGCTGGTGCCAAATTGAATTATACTTATTTTGGTACAGGTCTCGGTATTGCATTTGAAACAAAAGCAGGTATTTTTAATCTGGCCTGGGCAATTGGTAAAAGAAATGATACTGATTTTAACCTGAAACAATCCAAGATCCATTTCGGATTTGTCAACTATTTTTAAATGCCTGCATAAAGTCGCACTTCACTTCAATACTTTTGCAAAACAATTTTTTTATTTGAGCCGGTTTATCTTTTTCTTATGCGCATATATATTCATTGCCGGGATGGTATCAGGGCAAACACCTGCTGATACCGTAAGTATACCGCCTGTTAGTGACAGCACACAACAAAAAGATACCTTAAACAGAGCTGATACTTTGTTGCCGCAACAAAATGCGATGATAATACCCCGGAAAATTGTGTATGATTCTCTGTTGTTCAATTCTGTCCGTCTGTTATCTTTCCCTCCGGGCAATTGGCAGTTAACAGAGCAACAATTTTCCAATAAAGGGAAAACACAACTTTTGCAGGATGCTCTGCCGGCCCAGGTGAGAAAAGTTGAGGGTAAGGAACTTCTTTTTTACCTTTTGGTGCTATTGTTCATCGTTTTTGCCATTTTGCGTCGTGCATTTCCCAAATACTTCAGTGACCTTTTCCGGCTATTTTTCAAAACCACCATAAAACAACGCCAGATCCGGGAGCAGTTAATGCAGACACCGTTGCCGTCACTTCTGCTTAATGGTTTCTTCGTAGTAAGCAGCGGATTGTATATAGCCTTTCTTCTGCAGCATTATTCTATCGATCCACTTGGAAATTTCTGGTTGATGTTTTTGTATTGCTGCGCCGGGTTGTCGGTAGCATACTTCATCAAGTTTGCGGGATTGAAAATATGCGGTTGGTTGTTCAGTATAGAAGAGGTGGCAGACTCCTACATATTCATTGTCTTCATTGTCAATAAGATGATAGGCATTCTTTTGCTTCCCTTTCTTTTGGTCCTGGCATTTTCTGCAGGGGCGGCCTATGCAACAGGCCTTACGCTATCCTGGTGTTTATTAGGTGGTCTCATCCTATACCGGATAGTATTGACCTACGCAGCTGTACGTAATCAGGTCAAAGTCAACCCTTTTCACTTCTTTTTGTACATATTTGCCTTTGAGATAGCGCCTCTTTTACTGGTTTACAAGGCTTTGATGCTATTTTTCAACCAAACTACTTAACTTCGCAGCCAACTTTAGCCGAACCGAACATGAGCAAAAATGGGGTTACCAAGGCCGGTGAACAGGCCAAAGCAATACAGAAAATCCTGATTACCCAGCCCAGACCTGAAAGTGAAAAGTCTCCGTACTTTGAACTTCAGCGCAAGTATAGTGTGGAACTGGATTTTCATCCCTTTATCAGGTTGGAAGGCATACCAGCCAGGGATTTCCGCAAGCAAAAGATTGAAATTCAGCAATATACCGGAGTCATTTTCACCAGCAGGAATGCTATTGATCATTTCTTCCGTACCTGTGAGGAAATGAAAGTAAGTGTTTCCCAGGATACCAAATACTTCTGCATTACAGAAGCTGTTGCTTTATATCTCCAAAAGTTTATCCTGTACAGAAAACGGAAAGTTTTCTATGGGGCCGATGGTACAAACAAAAGCATGTTTGATGTCATCAATAAGC
>CALSAT010000449.1:0-3498 GCA_943372905.1 Bacteroides fragilis
AAAAAAAAGGAGCTTGAGCAGAAAGAATACCAATTCCTGCTGGAGAATCTCAAAAGTTTTTGGGAGAATCAAAACCGGCTTTATACAGAAACCTTAAAAGTAGTATCAACGCTTGTTCTGAATCATAAGACTGATTCTGATGAGTTTCAATTGGCCTATAAAAGATTTTGGGAACTCTACTGGAGTGAATTACCGACCTGTGAGAGCCATGAAGTAGAAGGAGCAATGGTGTCAATTAAAGACCTGATCTATGATAAGAAACATATGAACCCAGCAGAGTGGGCCAAATCAACTGAACTGAAACATGAAATGAAAAAATCGTTACTTCACCTGGCCAAAGCGATCAGGAACTCTTCTTTATTACTTGAATATTCCGAGAACCTGAAGGCCAAGATAAGAACCGGCATTGCACAAAAAGGGGCTGATGAATAAGTCTTCTTACTAATAGCTGTATTAATAGGAAGATCAGTTGATGTACCGGGCATTTCTTTTTTTATAAACGGTCAGGCAGCCCTTTGAATTTAGCGTACCTTCATTGACCATACAATTTTTTTAATCATTAAAATAAATACATGAAACGCATTTTATTCTTCTTATTGGCCACTACCCTACTTTCCACCAGTGTTGATGCCCAGGGCGGCAGGAAAAGGGCCAGTCCGCATGACACAGTATCTACCAAAGACATTACTATTACCTATGGCCGTCCGTATAAAAAAGGACGGGTGGTTTTTGGCGAGCTGGAAAAATTTGGCCAGGTTTGGCGGCTCGGTGCCGATGAAGCCACGCAGATCACTTTTAATAATCATGGTCAATTTGGTGGCGAGAGCATCAAGAAAGGAACCTACACCATGTTTGCAATTCCTGGTGAAACAGAATGGACCATCATCCTGAATGCCAAGCTTGGCCAATGGGGTGCTTATGATTATGAAAGTGTAAAAGAACAGGATATTCTGAAAGTAAAAGTACCGGTAACACAATTGGCCACTTCTGTGAAACAACTGACTATCGAGATAAAACCCGCAGCGATACTTATAAGCTGGGATAAGACGCTGGTATCAATACCGTACACGATGTAATCCATTTTATAGATAAAAGAAGCCGCCAGTGTTAACACTGGCGGCTTCTTTTATATTTATAAGCAGATAACTAATCCCGTACCGTGACCCAGGTATTCTTTAACCCGATCAGCTTCACCAGTTCATAAAATATCTTTGCATTGTCGGGATGCAGGCGGATACAGCCGTGCGAAGCCACTGTGCCCAGTTTGGGAAAATTACCGGGTGTAGTGCCATGGATAGCATACCCGCCCAATAAAAAAACAGCGTAGGGCATATTGCCCAGACCTTTATAATTACCTCCCGGAAATTTGCGGGACGTATACTTTACGAAAAGTGGACCTGAGGGACGTACGCTGAAGTTATCGGTCTCGTACTCTTTCATACCGGTGGAGACTTTAAAACTATCTTTCAGCACTCCTTCAATATAGAGATACAGTTGTTGTTTTGACTTTACCACATCGGCAAACAGCAAACATTCCTTTTCCTGGCAGGTGATCTTTTGCTTGTTGTCTTTATTGGTAAGAAAAGAATCAAGCACCCGTACATTTTCTTTTAGCCGTTCCAGTTCGCTTTGGGGAATCGTGTCATTCTTCAGGCCTGCCACCAGGGCAACCATATTTTCCAGCATCAATACCTCCCGGTGCCATAGGGTATCTATACGGATAAGAAAACGGTCGGTAGTATCAATTTCCTGTAACGGAGGTACTCCATCAAAGTAATTGGTAGTATCATGCAACTCTTTACTCTGCTGTAGTAAAAAAGAGTCTTTAAATCGTTCGTAGCGGAAGTCTTTCAGCACAGTTTTTGACCCGGCACTTTTACAACATTGAAAAAACAAACTGCCAGCCAGTAACACTATTACTATCTTGCTACCTGTTCTTATAATCATACAATTACAACCGTACGGTCGCCTTCTTTTTTTAACGCATTCAAAAATAAAACCCGGCGCACCAGGAAATACTGATCCTTGTTGTGCCGGGACATGATTTGGTGCGGCCTACCTGGACTCGGCGTATTTCTTAAAGTTGTCAAGAATAGCCTGCCAGCCACTTTGTTGTAATTCTAAGGAATTTTCTGACTCTGCCTCAAAGCTTTCCACTATGCTGCTGGAATCGCCATTGTCGGTAAAAGTTATTTCGGCTCTTCGTCCGTCGCTCATCGTATAGCTGATGAACTGATGTGTTTCCACGGCATCATATACACCGCCAAAGTCGAAACCGAAGCTGCCATCCTTTGCTTCCATCCGGGTTACAAAGCTGCCGCCGGGCCGCAGGTCATTTTCTGCCCGGGGCGCATGCCAGTCCGGCGAGGCATTGCACCACTGGATGATGTGTTCGGGGTTTGTCCAGCAGTCCCATACTTTGTCTACAGGTGCATTTACGGTACATTGTACAGTGAGAACTGGTTTGCTGATTTGCTCCATGATGAGAGTGTTTTAAGATTATCGTTGTTGTTGCTCCTGCAAACATCCAACAAATATTTTATGTGGAAGGTGTGTAAATCCGTAATAAGAAGGGGTTGTTTGCGACAGCAGTATTAATGACCACTTTTTGAAGACAGTCCATTCCCTTTTCAGTCTTTTAATCCCAGTTTTGCTTTCAGTTGCTGTGGCACTGCCTTTTTATTTACCAAAAGGATCACTGTCTTTAACTTAAAGTAATTCTCTTCCATATAGAGGTAGCCCTTGTGTTTACTCAACCAGGTGCCCCATGAATTTTTCAGGTAATACCATTTTTTATTATTCTCATCCCGCCCGATGCCCACCAGGTGAAGCATGTGGTCCCGTTCAGTATTTTCGTTCTTGTACGACTGTATACGCAGTGTATCATACTCATAAGCTGAATCAGCCGCTGCGGCAAACCCATTCCAAAAGTTAAAGCCGGATTCTGTCACATCACCTTCCCACCCAAGTGACCATCCGCGGGATAAAGCGGTATCTACCAATTGCTGCATATCTTCCAGCGGCACATTATATATACTGTCGCCTGCCCAGTTATATTTATCCACCAGCAAACATTTTTTATAAAGCGGCAGATCTGCAAACGACATTAATTCTACGTATTCGTCACTGAATCTTACCACCTCTTTGGCAAAGGTCACCGGTGTATACTCTTTGTTGCGATACAGGAAGTAAACAGGTACTTTACCCAGGTAGCGGTCCAGTGTATCGTTTACCTGTTGCAGGTCGGTGTCATTCAGTTCTTTCTTGCCTGCTGCCAGGTATTTTTTGATAAGATATTTCATGGCAGTATCCAACCCGGTATGCTCATGGCCGTAGCGGCTGTCCACACGTCCGGAATAAGCACTCTCAGGCACCATTCCGTATTTCTTTATCACCCGTATCACATCATGAAACTGCCCGCCTCCTTCAAAATAAGTTTTGCCGCTGGTGGCCAGGTATTTATTGGCTTTATCAATATAGGCATAGCGGGCAATGAAC
>CALSAT010000450.1:0-3476 GCA_943372905.1 Bacteroides fragilis
CAGCATTTATCTTACATACTCCTGATCAATTCATCAATTGATCATCGTGCAGGAGGTACAGGCCCCCGAAGTGCATTTTTTATACCCGATACCACTGTCTTTGGTACAGCCACTGCTGCCTGCCGGTGCATCGCAACGGCATGACCAGGCCGCAGCTTCCACCAGCTCTTCTTCCTGTACTATGGAAGCATTGGGGTTTTCACTGCTCGGTGCCATATACATCACCTTACAACCAAATAAATTCAGCACCACTTCACGGTACATTTTTGCATTGGAAAAATCAGGACTTTCTGTACCATGTATCTTTACATTAAAAGCTTTCATGGCCTGCAATACTTCAGGAATTACCAGCAGGTTGTCCGGACCAACAAACAGGTTCGAAGCTTCTATATTGCTGCTGACAAAGGATATGCCCGCATCAAAATTCACAAAGCCCTTTCCAACTATTTCGGTCAGTGTTTTGGCTTTGCCGGTACAGGTGGTCGTGGCAGGATCGCAGGCGCTGCAGCCAAAAGAGCCACCCGCATACAATACATCGCAACCCGTGGTACAACTGCCCGTGCAGGTGTACTCACTTTCTATCACCCGGTAAATACCACCTTCCGGGGTGGTGCCTACCAGGGCCACGCCCCTGGGATAAATGATTCTTACAGTAGACCCATTGTTCAATACTTCGGTCATTGTTCCATCCGGGATCTTTAGTCCGTTATAAGTAGCGCCATTAAGAATGCGGGGAATGGACGACGGGCTAAGGCTGATCTCGTCTGGGGCCGTGGTTTTGCTTTCTTTCTGGCAACCAATGACCAGGACCGCCGTCAGGGAAAATAAAACGGCCGCCGATACGAGTAAAACATTACGTTTTTTCATACTTGCTAAATTTTAAAGAAATGATTAATTCGAACGATAACGGACCGGATCGGACAAAGAGTAGTAAGATCTGTGTGAGAATAGTAAGCTACCTGCTTAATTCGTCAATCGCCCTGCTATTACTGCGAACTAAGGGTTTATTGGTGAGAATGTGCAGAACTAATGCTGGCCGGGGCGGAATGTCAATAGAAAATCAAGTAGTGTCTCAATATAAAATAAATTTGAACCAGATAGTCATATAGACACACAATAGAAATTCACATAGCTATGTGTTCGCCTATGTCTCTATCTTTTGATGTTGTTCAGATAATCATGAACAAAAACAAACAAGCCACCCGGCGGGTATATGGAAATAAGAGAATACAACCCTGCCGCAAACAAAATTACCAGCACAGAATAGGAACCGGAAACTGTTCACCGCCAGGGGCACCTGGTAACTGATACTAGCAATAAAGGTGTTAACACGCAACCCTGCCGGTAAAAACACCGGTACATCGGACTGCTCGCTAACGCTACATTAGTAGCTCAAAAACCAGCAGCATGACCAACTCAGTAGCCAAAACACTCTTTGTAGCCATCTTCATCCTGCTGGGTATGTACCTTGGCATCAACGCACTGCTCGCTATCCCGGAAATTGATGATGATAAATCAAAAACAAAAGAGCTGAATCTCTCCTTAAAAGAGGAACTGCAGGACATCAAAAAGTCGTTCGTATCACACCTCAATGAAATTGTATTCGATTCTTCCACCCTCATCCGCTACGACAGTATCAATAAAACGATCAACTATTCCGGCAATGGGGCTTCCCTCAAAGCCAGTATGAATGCC
The DNA here is from genome assembly GCA_943372905.1 of Bacteroides fragilis. GTDB lineage: Bacteria > Bacteroidota > Bacteroidia > Chitinophagales > Chitinophagaceae > JJ008. The sequence continues at coordinate 1,696 of CALSAT010000450.1, forward strand.
CGGATACAGGACCATAAATTCCTGATGGAAAACCGGCTGGATCTGTATTACTATGCCTACCTGAATACAACCATGACCGGCCTCAACGAAAAAAGAAGGGGAAAGAACCAGGTGCTCGCCATGTACAAGAATGCCTGCTCATTTATAGAAGATGAACTGGCCACCAACATGAACAGCCTGCGGGTCAATATCAATCGCCTCTATGCCGTCATGCGGGGCGATACTTCCAAAAACTATGGAGAGACAAAAAAGCAAATACCGGTACTGATGAATTATCTCTCCATCACCCCTCCCCGTGATTCTGTAAAGGTGGACCTCAGCACCCTCAAAAGCAACACCCTCTTTAAGTATTTCTTTATCTCCAATATCGTGGTGAAAGATGAGTCGCAAACCCTCGCCCTCATTATCGGGTTGATCGGCTTCGGATTGCTCGGTTCCGTCATCGGTACTTTCAGCCGCTCATCCCGACAGCCCGACCTTACCTCCCGTACCGAAGTGTTGAATAATATCTACACCACCATCATCAAAAGTTTCTCCGCCGCCATCCTTTCCTACCTGTCTATCAAAGGTGGCATTTCCGTCATCACCAGCAACAAGGAAAACAACGCCAACCCCTACTTCGTTCTCTTTGTTTGCTTCATCGCCGCCGTATTCAGCGAGGAGATATGGGAATGGGCGAAGAAGAAGGTGATACCGGGATAAGTGGTAAAGGAGTCGACGATTAGCAGCTTTAATAAGGCCTAAAGGAGAGAACAGTTCAAAGACAACGCATCTGTGAGGAGACTTCAATATCAACGGCCACAGCTTATTCTAACTACCTCATAAATCAGTTTTACCTGAACACAACACCTTACATATATCGTTATTATTGCTGACTAAGTTGTGGACAAAAGAACGAGAGCATCTAAATTTGGTTATTTCAATTCATTCAATAACAATTCAATATCTGCTACCATCTCCTTAGGTATTAAATCTGAAAACACTTTCCCCTTCGCACTCCCCCCTGGGCCTGAGTTAAAGAACTTATCTCAAGCTCCTTTAGTCGAAAATAGCTGTACGTAAAAGCCCCTTTTGAACTACTTTTTACTACTGAATATTTAATCATTTTACTATTATTACGAATAACAACATCGTATTGTAAATGATCAAAATAGTTATCAAGATTCGGATGTACAATCCTATAGTTATCCACTCTTTCAGGGTCTGAGTTTGCAACAGCAACATCTACAACGAATGAATCATCTTCATTTTTAACATTCATATTACAACGTTTGCAAGCAACACTTAAATTAAAAGGGGAAAATTCAAACTGCTTATACTTCGATTTCGGTAAAACATGCTCTATATCCATGACCATATTAAACTCTCCAAGAAAATTTTTGGCGCAATAACAACATCGGTCTTCCAACAAAACAAGTGAAAATGCTTTAATCTTGCTTTTTATACGCTGTAACACATCTTGATCCCAAACTTTTTGACCACTAATAGCCGCTGCATATATTGCATCTTCAATAACCTTAATATCCTGTATTGTCAACACTGCCTTACTCATAGTATATCAATCCTTTACTTCACTGATTTTTATTGCCATATCTCTAATTCCCATTAACACTGCCTGTTGCTTTGGCTCAAAAGAACTCTTATCCAAATTATTAAGTTGTTCAAGCAGTGAGCTTATTGTAATTTTCTTATCAGCCAACAGATTAAGTTGTTCAACTAAATACTCTGAAAGATATCTGCTTTGAGGGGTTATAACATTGAAATAATCAAAAAAAGCCTCT
>CALSAT010000451.1:0-3452 GCA_943372905.1 Bacteroides fragilis
AAGGTGTACCAATTAAAAAAACGGCCCGATGAGAAAGCCATGATCATTCTCCTGGCGGATGAAAGAGAAGTGCTACAATACGTTGCTGCACCTGACCTGCAGGTATTTGATTACCTGGAACAACAATCTAAACCAACCACTGTCATTTACGAAGGAGCAATTGGATTGGCCGATAACCTGATAGCGGCTGATGGCAGCATTGCTATTCGTATCTGCAAGGAGGAGTTTTGTAAGCATTTAATAAAGCGATTCAGAAAACCAATAGTGTCTACGTCGGCCAATATCTCTGGACAGCCACCTGCTAAATTATTTGCTGATATCAGTGAAGAAATAAAATCCGGGGTTGATTATGTGGTACAATACCGCCAGGCTGATGCTACGGTGTCAGCACCTTCAGCTGTTGTTAAATGGGAAAACGGAGATGTTGTCGTCATTCGCCCCTGAGTTCTTCAATAATAGTTTTTATCAACTCACTATCCAGATTGTACTCTGTAAGCGTTTTCAGCATTGATTCAAGTAGCTGAATAGTCCCTTCTCTGCTCGTGTAAATTTCAAGTGGGGAAGGATTTTTGTAGTAAGTATAAAAATGGGTAGCATATCCTTCCATCATTAATTTTGCTTCCTTTTTTAAGGCGACTTGTAAGAGTAGTTCAGCCATAGCAATATTGCTATAATCAGGTGGGATAGGAAGTTTCCCGAAAGAAGCAAGATACTTAACCGCCCAGTTTTTTGCTATCATTTCCTTGTTATTATCAAGGTGCCACGAAATGATTCGGGCAAACAGATCAGCATGAGAACCATCTAGTGATTCGGCATAAAAAACCTCTTTTCCAATTGTTCTGGAAAACAGCGGTTTATAAAATTTAGAGATGTAGGCAATGCTTTTGTTTATATATAGCTCGTCAGTTATTCTTTGCTTGTTTTCCGCCACTGGTAAAAACCTGAAAAGAATCCCCTCTTTTTGCAGGTATTCTTTATTAAGAATAGTAGTCGGCGAAGTGAAATATACAGGCCTGGAATAATAATTATTTAAAGTAAGATCCAGTACCATTAGGTCGGAACTGGTGAGATAACTGGATAATTCTACGTCAATACTTTCAGCAAGTCCAGCCTGTGGTTGTATTTTTTTAAGTTGTACAGGGTCAAATTTCCAAATTATATTTTTCTCAGGATAACTGGGAATTAGTTCATTATCATAAGCTCTCTCGGGATATTTTTTTGTATGAATTATATCAAGCAACTGCTGTATCGTTAGATTTTGTGTCTTTGAAGGCTCTGGTTGGCGATAAAAGGAGTAGTCAAAGTCTTTGCTACTGTAGAAGTTCCTCGGGGCTGAGAACTTAAGCAGCTGTTTTCGTTTCAGCATGTCAACATATGGCGCAAAGCCCAATAGTGAGTAATTGATGACAGTTACATCTTCTCTAAACTTCTCTATTGCCTGAACATACCATAGAGGATAAGTATCATTATCGCCAAAAGTTATAAGAATGCTGTTGGGAGCACAGGCATTCAGGTAGTTGTATCCGATTTGTTTAAACAGAGAATCCGGCTCAATTTTTTGTAGATACGCAAGTGATTCTTTATCATAGCCAGCTATCATTAATTGTTGGAAAATATGGAATTGTTCATTCTGGAATTTTATTTTGGCATTACCCACCCGCATACGGTAAGCAGGATTTCTGTCAAAGAGTTCTTTGTACAGAACAACGCCTGCTTCAACATTCGATATAAAGCCGTTTAACCTGTTTTTTGTAGGTAGTTCTATTTTGCCCAATATTTTTTTTAACGAATCATTATCGTAGGGCTTTCCGCCAAACCCATACCACAAGTACCTTTCGGCATGAAAGGCATAGGCTCTGGCCAGCCCTTCCAGTAATGTGTCTGGCCGGATTGTCGCATCTTTAAAGTCGTTTATTAAATCCACATCCCACCCTTCATATCCATAATAGACGCATCGTTGATAATTATATGATTCGAAGTCTCCATTTGTTGCGGAGGTATACCTGTATATGGCATCGTCTGTACTTTCCTCAGATGATTTCTTTTCATGTATCTCGTCCTGAGGAATAAATTTTCCCTCTTTGTTTGACCAGAAGAGTACATTTTGAATTATCTCATCTTCTTTATAACGGTTAATTAACTGGATATACCACCCGTCTTTTTTCTTGGCAAACTGTATGTCTTTTTCGTAATCCCTTTCATATTCATAAGTTGAGAAAAACTCCGTCATCACCTGGCGATAGGTGGGCATTTGTGGCTGGCTATACGCCATGCAGGAAAGAAACAGGAAGAAGAGTATGATAGATTTTTTCATGTTTTATGATTGATTTGCAATAGGGCAAAAATAGCGTATAATGAAATGGATAAGGCAAATCAAGGCCTACCTCTATTAAAACCTCTCAACTGTTATCTTTGCTCAGGTTATGAAAATCAATTGTACAGAAAAAGAACGGATGATCCTGGATAAGGTGGCGCTGGCCGCAGAAAGACTTAGTGTGGAGACCTACCTGATCGGTGGCTTTGTACGGGATAAATTATTGGACCGCGATGCAAAAAAGGATATCGATATCGTCTGCATCGGCGATGGTATTCACCTGGCCGGAGAAACAGCCAAGCTGTTCCATCCTGTTCCGCAAGTGGATTATTTCAAAACGTATGGCACGGCTCATATAAAAGTAAAGGACATCAGTAATTACAATTCTTCAGATGACAGTTCTTTGGATAATGATTCAGAAAAGACCGACTCTTTCGATATTGAGTTCGTAGGTGCCAGAAAAGAAAGCTACAGCACAGACTCTCGTAACCCTGATGTGGTGCCGGGTACCATGAAGGATGACCAGGACAGACGGGATTTTACTATTAATGCACTGGCTATCAGTCTCAATAAAAGTGATTTTGGCGAACTTATTGATCCGTTTAACGGCATACAGGATCTGCAAGACAAAATAATCAGGACACCGCTTGAGCCTTCCAAAACCTTCAGCGATGACCCACTGCGCATGATGCGTGGTATCCGTTTTGCCACCCAATTGGGCTTTACAATAGAGGAAGCCACCTGGCAGGGAATTATCGATAATGCACAACGGATCAAGATCATTACTCAGGAAAGGATAACCGATGAACTGAATAAGATAGTGGCAGCGCCTAAGCCATCTATCGGGTTTGATCTTTTATATAAAAGTGGTTTATTACAGCTCATTTTTCCGCAAATGGTGGACCTGGCTGGTGCTGAATATAAAGATGGGCATGGGCATAAAGATAATTTCTATCACACCCTTCAGGTACTGGATAATTTGTCGGTCAATACAAATGATCTCTGGCTTCGCTGGGCGGCAATCCTGCATGATATTGCCAAGCCTGCGACAAAACGTTTTGAAGAAGGGCATGGATGGACCTTTCACGGACATGAAGTGGTAGGAGGAAGAATGGTGCCCAAAATATTTACTAAACTG
>CALSAT010000452.1:0-3444 GCA_943372905.1 Bacteroides fragilis
CCTTCTCATTCGTCTGCACCGGAATATGAAAACGAACTTCCCCTTCTTCAAAACTCATTTCCTGGTCTGAATGTTCTTTGATCACTGCACCGGCATTTAACTTCATCAGGCGCACAGATGTTTTTTCGCATTGAAAAAAATCCAACACTGATTTTATATATGGGCAATCAGCAAGCAACGGCGTATCCTTGTATGCTGGTTTAGTACTCCCGGAAGAATGAATAGAATAAGGATTATCAGCATCGCCACCTATGGAGCGAAGCGGAATAATACTCCAACTGCCTTCATAATGTTTTTTATTGTAATGTTCCTTCCATCTGCCTGCGGTTAATTCATCTACTTCTGCCTGCAAAGTGGCTGTATCGAAATGCTTTTGTAGTTGCAGGTATTGAATCATCCGGCAATTTAATCACTGCAGATAATATATTTTACAACCGCCCGCCACATTTCCAAAAGAAATAATCTGCAGGAAACAGATACTCCGGCCGAAGCAGTAATGTATAAAAAGGAATAAAGAACAACGTCTGCAGCCATATCTGCAATGAATTACGTTGCCGCTTTCAGTAAATTGCAGGTTCATTATGCCATTCAAACTTCATTCCCCATTTCCACCAGCAGGCGACCAACCGGATGCCATCCGTCAACTCACGGAAGGGCTGGAAAATGATGAAAGGTACCAGACACTTCTCGGTGTAACAGGTAGTGGTAAAACATTTACCATTGCCAATGTGATACAGAATGTACAACGGCCCACCCTGGTATTAACACACAACAAAACCCTGGTGGCCCAGTTGTACGGAGAGTTTAGGCAGTTTTTCCCGGAAAATGCAGTAGAATACTTCGTCTCTTATTATGACTACTACCAGCCGGAAGCATATATGCCAGTTAGTGATGTATATATTGAAAAAGATCTGAGTATTAATGATGAACTGGACAAACTGCGCCTGCGGGCTACTTCCAGTTTGCTGAGTGGCCGCCGGGATATCATTGTGGTGGCATCAGTAAGCTGTATTTACGGTATGGGTAATCCGACCGATTATGAGAATGGCATCATCCGTATCGAGAAAGGACAAACCATTTCCAGGCAGGCCTTCCTGCACTCCTTAGTAAATTCTTTATACAACAGAACAACGATTGAATTCAACCGGGGCTCCTTCCGGGTAAAAGGCGATACCGTTGATATTAATCTTCCTTATGTGGATTATGGTTACCGCATCACTTTCTTTGGTGATGAGATAGAAGAGATTGAAAGTATTGATGTGGTAACCAGTAAACGAATAGCCAAAATGGAAAACGCCGCCATCTTTCCTGCGAACCTGTATGTGGCGCCAAAAGATATTTTACAACAGGTGTTGTACGAGATACAGGATGAAGTAGCCGCTCAGGCCGAATATTTTAAACGGGAAGGGAAATATATAGAAGCACAGCGGCTTACCGAACGGGTGAACTATGATGTGGAAATGATCAGGGAACTGGGCTATTGTAATGGCATTGAAAACTATTCCCGTTTTTTCGACAGGCGGCACCCCGGCACAAGACCTTTCTGCCTGCTGGATTATTTTCCCAAAGATTATTTAACCGTCATCGATGAAAGTCACCAGACCATTCCGCAGGTAAGCGGTATGTATGGTGGTGACAGAAGCCGGAAACTGATCCTGGTGGATTATGGTTTTCGTCTCCCGTCCGCATTGGACAACCGGCCGCTGAATTTTCATGAGTTTGAATCATTGACCAATCAAACCATTTTCGTATCGGCCACACCCGATGACTATGAACTGGAGAAATGTGGTGGGGTAGTGGTAGAGCAGGTAGTAAGACCAACGGGTTTATTAGACCCTCCGATTGAGATCCGTCCTTCAGTAAACCAGATAGATGACCTGCTGGACGAAATTGATAAACGAATAACCAAAGGAGACCGGGTGCTGGTAACCACATTGACCAAGCGAATGGCGGAAGAAATGGACAAATACCTGCACCGCATCAATATCAAATCAAAATACATACACAGCGAAGTGGACACCCTGGAAAGGGTAGAGATTCTGCGGGAGTTAAGACTGGGGGTGATCGACGTTTTGGTCGGTGTTAACCTGCTCCGGGAGGGGCTGGACCTGCCGGAGGTTTCATTAGTCGCCATACTGGATGCGGATAAAGAAGGTTTTTTGCGTAATGAAAAAAGCCTGACCCAAACGGCCGGCCGGGCTGCCCGCAATGTGAATGGTCTCGTAATCTTTTATGCGGATAAGATGACCGAGAGTATGCAAAAGACAATTGATGAGACCACCCGCCGGCGTGAAAAACAAATAGCCTGGAATATTCAGCATGGCGTCACCCCCACCACCATTATCAAATCAACCAAAGATGTATTTGCGCAAACTTCCGTGCTGGACATAAAGGGTTTTGATGAAAAGAACCCATACGCCATTCCAAATGAAGCTGATATTGTAACCCTTGCAGCGGAAGAACAGGCAGAATACAAAACCATTCCGCAAATGGAAAAGGCCATTGCCAAAATAAAAAAAGAAATGGAAAAGGCTGCCCGTGACCTTGATTTTATGGAAGCCGCCCGTCTCAGAGATGAAATGTTCATCCTTCAAAGACAACTGGAAGAGATAAAGAAGTAAGCCTTATCGGTTCCTATCAGGGAATGCGGTATGCTTTGATGACCTTATGCTGGTACACCAATGAACCGTCTTCATTAGCCACATTAGCTTCTATAAGACCTACTCCTCTTGCATAATAATAATCTGACTTATTGGTAACTAAAAAACCAAGCAGCGGTACTTCAACCCCGGCTATAGATTCCACATGGATCACATCACTAAAGGTGTTTGTATGTAATGTCCGGCTGACAGCTTTTGCTTTTATAGTGTTCTTATAGATAACCGTCTGACCCAACCCATTTTGAATGGTATCATTCCAGGTGCCATTTACCGCCAGGTTAGCATCCACCATCCTCAGTTCAATTTTTGAAATGCTTCCGCCGGTGGCAGGAATATCGAAAATGGTATACCTTGAAACACCGTTTGTACAATTTGTATAATAAGGGGTGGAAGCAAATCCCTTTGTCACAATCTTCTGATAGGTTCTTCCGCCAAACGTGGTGTCTTTTACAAATTGGATCGTATCAGCAGATACGGTGGCGGATCCGCCAAATGCAGTATCATAATAACTGTATACAGAGCCATCACACCAGGGTAAATAAACGCAGGCCTTACAGTTGCTGCTACCACCAGTACCACCGCCGCCAGTACCACCATCAGCATTTTCAAAGGTGATTTCCTTCTGGCAGGAAACAAATATCATAACGGCCAGCAAACTGAGTAAGAGATTTCTTTTCATAACGTATGATTATCGGGCTATACTTAAAACGTTCTTATTTATGCTAAAGTAAAATAATGTATGCTGATTAAATATTTTTCAGGGCAAAATCTTATTGACTGCTCT
>CALSAT010000453.1:0-3434 GCA_943372905.1 Bacteroides fragilis
TTTTTATGTCCTTTTCAGGGGTGACTGTTCCGGTACAGGATTTTCACCCATATTATGGACTTATACTTTCGGCGCTCCTGTTTCCAATGCTGGTCGTATTATTTATCAATGAGTATAATATGGGCTTGCAGCAGCGACAGCGCTACGACAAAGCGACTGGCAGGGAATAAAAAAATCCCGCTCCAATACCGAAGCGGGATGAATAAGCAATTGGTGTTGGAGATTTATGGAAATATACCCAGTTCGGCATAGCTGGTACCCACCTTATTGATGGCCACAACATATGCTGCGGTACGCATATCGGGTATTTCAGGGTTTGCTTTCCAGGCATTCATGATCTCGTGAGTGGCAGTGATCATGGTTTCTTCCAGGCCACTGTACACAAGGTCCACCTCATCAGGTCCGTGCATGATGAATTCTCTTTCATCATCAGCTACTTTCTTACCACTCAACTCTTCTATCTGACCAAGTATATGTGCATTCAGATTTTCCGTAAATCTCTTTTCCAGACGTCCGTAGCGAACGTGGCTCAGGTTCTTCAGCCATTCGAAGTAGGAAACGGTAACACCACCGGCATTCAAATACATATCAGGAACTACCAGTATTCCTTTCTTGGCAAATATTTCATCTGCCTCCGGCGTCAGCGGTCCGTTGGCAGCTTCGCCTATCATTTTAGCTTTCACCCTTGGTGCATTATCACCATCAATTACATTTTCCAGGGCAGCTGGTATCAGGATATCGCATTCCATTTCCAGCGCATCGCCATTTTTTTCAAAATTAGTAGCGCCGGGAAAATTCAGAATGGAGCCGGTGGCTTTGCGGTGATTGAACACTGCATCAATATCTAATCCATCGTTGTTCCAGATAGCGCCTTCATATTCCGCCAGGCCAATTACTTTGGCACCAGCATCCTGGAAAAATTTTGCGGAGTGATAGCCCACATTTCCCAATCCCTGTACCACTACTCTTTTACCTTCCACGCCAACCGTCATGCCGAGCCTCTTCATCACATCTTCCATATTACACACTTCCCGCAGGCCAAAAAATACACCAAGACCGGTAGCTTCCCGACGGCCACGAACGCCACCTTGTGTTACGGGTTTTCCGGTTACACAACCAGCCGCATCTATCTCGCCGGGGTGCATGGCGGAGTAAGTATCCAGTATCCAGGCCATTTCTCTTTCGCCGGTCCCGTAGTCGGGTGCTGGTACATCAGTACCCGGGCCAATAAAGTTTTTCTTGATCAGTTCAGCCGTATAGCGGCGGGTGATCTTCTCCAGTTCCCAGGCAGAGTATTTTTTAGGGTTGATCTTGATACCGCCTTTACCACCACCGAAGGGCACATTTACAATGGCGCATTTATAGGTCATCAGGGCGGCGAGGGCCATTACTTCATCCTGGTTTACCTCAGCGGCAAAGCGGATACCACCTTTGCAGGGTGTTTTATGATGAGAATGCTGCACCCGGTACGCTTCAATTACTTCAATACTTCCATCATCTCTTTTTAATGGGAAACGGATCTGGTAAACGGCATTACATTCCCTGATCTGTCCCAGGATACCGGTGTCCCATTTAGTGTACTTGGCTGCCTTGTCGAAACTTTTTTCTACGGCGCCAAAAAAACTGTAATGTTGATCTGACATGAGTTAGGTTTTATGTTTTAGCAATCGTTGATTCAATAGTCTGTGTTCCTCTTATCCCTCTTTCTCCAGTTTCGTCATCTTTCTGTCCAGCCGCCACACATAGAGTATCAGTCCTGCAAGGATGGTGAGCACAACGGCCACCACTACATAGATACGTCCGTTGCTGCGCATGGTATCAGCCATGTCCGGCTTTTTGTCCTGCGCCATCGTAATTACAGATAACAGGGTGGTAAACAGCAGCAGGGTTATGTAGCGGAGCTTTCTCATTGCATCATCTTTTTTTCTTTCAGTAATGTAAGGCGTATTTTAATGGTGGCGATCCATACACCCAATAAGGTCCACCCGATGATAGCAGGATAAAATACAAGACGCATACTGCTGTCCACATCGCTGGTGTTCAAAGCCGGGTTTCCTTCACGGCCCGGATGCAGGCTGTCCATTACTCTCGGTAAGATCCAGATGGAAGGGAACAGCATGGCATAAGCAAAGATGTTATATACGGAACTGATGCGGGCCCTTTTGTCCATATCATTAATAGAATCCCGCAAAACCATATAGGCAAAGTATATAAGCAGGGCAATAGCCGCACCGATCAGTTTTGGTTCCCTGGCCAGTGCACCGAACGACTGGAAGGCGGGGTTATTAGGATCGGCCCAGGTATAGGTCATCCAGATTGCCCCGGTGGCATACCCGAGCACACCCATTACAATACCCACGGCGGCGTATTGGCGGGCATAAATGTCATATTTGAGATTAAAAGTGCGCAGGTATTTGATGGAATTCACCACAGATACGGTAAAGAGTATCATCATCGAAAACCACATGCACACATGAAAATAGAGGTTGCGGATTGTTTCCTCCAGGGCCAGCAGGCGCGGTACTTCCATTAAAAACCCTCCCACGACAGTGTAAATAAGCAAGCCAACGCTTGCAATTTTCCACCAGGACTTGTGCATATAGTTTTTTGCTTCGGTCATCGGGTAGCCATAAAGAAATACGGCCTGTTAATGTGAGGGCAAAAATAAGGGGAAAAAAGAATATCGAACAGATGAACAATGAAATGTGAAGCAGGTTCGGTCAGTTGTGTTGTTTACACACTTGCAACAAAAAAGGAGATCAGTTGAATATTTTCAAGAATACAGGCGGGTAGTTTGAAATTATCCAGTTATTCATGTCTTATAATATTATTCGGAGGGCAGTTTACGAACGGAAGAACACATCGGAGCCAGGATTAAAAAAAGAAAATAGCATACTTAGTATTTGTGTTACTCTTTTTTTTGTCTTAACCCTGGAGAAGATATTTTTCTTTTCAATCTTTCCAGAGGTAAGGAAAAAGGATCACTGCCAGCAATACCACCATCAGGTCTAATGCTATTAATAATAACACAGTACCGACAGGTATAGTAAGAAGGGGGGCAAAAGCGGCATTGGACAGTCGCATTAATAATAATAATTGAGGTATAATGATGGGAAATCCCAGTACGGCCATAATAGCAGCATTTTGCTGTGCTTTAGCCGCAATGGCTGCCAGGAAGGTAAACACCAAACTCAGGCTCCATCCACCCAATAGCACCAAACCGATGAACTGACCCGCTTTTTGCATTGGGTTGCCCAGAAACAGGCTGAAGAGGAACAGGCTGAGCAAACTCATAGCCAGCATCAGCAGGGAGTTGAATAGCAGTTTGGACAATACGAAATTGCCCGGACTGGCAATGGAATAGAAATACAGCATCCGGCCCTTGCTTTCCTGCAGAAAACTTTTCGCTACGGCATTGATGCAGATGAATAACT
>CALSAT010000454.1:0-3434 GCA_943372905.1 Bacteroides fragilis
GGGGAGACCGGCTGGAATATTTACCCTGGTCATGTGCCCGAAATGATGACGATACAGATGTATATGGATTTTCACCTCCGCTGGTACCCCTGGGAAAAATTTTCCAGCCTGCTGCTGGAGAACCGGTATGGACAGCAACTGGAAAAGGCGCTGGAAAATCTTAAAAAACTGGCAGAGAAATAGAAGAACGGGCAGCTACCGGGCCTTAACTGTCGTCAATCAGTTAGTTTTATACTACTAAACAAACGGGTATGAAGATCATCTACCACTTTCTGGCAATCCTTCTTTGTAATTTTCTGTTCTTATCAGCCAATGCACAGGTGCCTGCCGATACCATTATTATGTACCAGCGGGACAGTGCCATTATACCGGAAACGAACAGCACGGTGTTGTTTTTCCAGGAAAATGAAAGGGTGCCGGCAAACCTGCTGGTTAAAACACTGCTGATCACCAAAGCCAGGAAGACGGTAAAACTTTCTGTGATGATGAAAAATGAGGAGATGATGCTGTCTGAACATGTGCTGGCGGATCTTGACAATGATGGTAAAAAAGAATTACTGATCAACAATTTTACCGGCGGGGCCCATTGCTGTGATGAGATACTGATCTATAAGAATATTGCTGTTAATAAATACCAGCATGTGGCGAGGCTGTTTGCCGGGCATACCGTTATTACACCGGAGAAGGAATTTAAATTCAGCTTTCATGAGAACTTCGGTTATTTCTTTACCTGTTATGCCTGTTCCTATACTGATACCAGCGATGCGGCGCCGCTAAATGTAGCCGATCTTACATTGAAGTATAATAAAGGTAAACTCAGCATTGTACCGGGTGATGCGGAATTAAAAAGTATTATCAATGATAACCTGGGTAAACTGGGGGAGCAGCCTTATCAAACACCTGACCCGGAACTGAACCAGGATGATGGTCTGCGGAAAGAAATTGCCTTTAACCTGGCGGCCTATTATTTTTCTTTTGGAAAGAATATTGTGGAGACACAGAAACTCTTCAATAAGTACTATAAGCATAAGGATGCGAAAGCGGTATGGGCAGCCTTTGTAAAGCAGCTGAACTATATGCGCACACAGAATGATTTCTGATAATTCCTGAAAATAAGCTTCTTCCCGGGCAACGATTCATACCTGGCGGTTGTCAGGGGTTTTGTATGAGCGATTATGAGTGATCATCAATTGGTAAAGGACTGCCTGAAGGGAAAGCCGGAGGCGCAGCGAAAATTGTATGAGCAGTTTGCCCAAAACATGCTGGGGGTTTGCTATCGCTATACCAAATCGCTGAAGGATGCGGAAGATGTATTGCAGGATGGGTTTGTAAAAGTGTTCCTTGGCATTCACCAGTTCAAATTTGAAGGAGACCTTGGTGCCTGGGTACGCCGTATCATGGTGAACACCGCTTTGAATTTCCTGAAACGAAACAGGAAGTACCGGGATGAAATGTATTTCAGTGAACAGGAGTCACTTCATCCGGTGGCGGATGATAACCCGGCCGTGAACCTGCAGGCCAAAGACCTGGCGAACCTGATACGGCAATTGCCCCAGGGCTACCAGACGATATTCAACCTTCATGCAGTGGAAGGCTATTCACATGTGGAAATAGGTGAGATGCTCGGCATATCCGATGGTACTTCCCGGTCGCAATATTCCCGGGCCAGGGGGTTGCTGATCAGCTGGATTGAAAAAGATTCATTGGACATTAAAAAGGAGAAGTATGCGGGAAAATGAATTTGAAAAACAGGTGAAGGAGAAAATGGATGATTTCCATCTCCGTCCATCTCCCGAAGTGTGGGCAGATGTGGAGCGCCGCATCCGCAAGGAAAAGAAGCGCCGGATCATTTTCTGGTGGCCGTTATTATTCATATTACTGGCGGGCGGCATTGGCGCCGGTATTTGGTTTATGAATAAAAAAGAAAGAACCGCTAATGATACTGATACAGTAAAAGGAACGATAATAGAAAAGCCGGCTGGAATAGAAACCCCGAAACAGCCGGAACAAGGATTGGTGCCGCCGGAAAAGAATGATACAGGGTGGATCCCGGCCACTACAGATACAAATGCAGTTATTATAAAGCCTGGGACTACGGTTGCGCTTAGCAATAATAAGCTGACAGCTGTTAACTCCCATGTGCAGGAGGCCTTCAGCAGTAAGGCAGGCAGTGTGAAAAAGAAAAAAACAAAAAAGAACGATGAGGTTTCTGCTGTTACTATTGAACCTGCAGAGGTAAAGACAACCATACCGGATGTTGGACCTGTTACGGTCAATAACATAGCAGCGGAGAAAAAGATTCCGGTGGCAGAACTTGTTGTTGCTGATCAGCAAACAAAAACAACCATGCCCGACAGTTTGCAAACAGTTCCTGCTGCTGTTGTTTCCGCTACTGTAAAGCCTGCTGATTCTGCAATGAAGGCGACTGTTTCTGAAAAACAAAAGAAGAAACCGGGTAAATGGAATTGGGAACTGAATGCTTCAGCTGGCCGTTCCTCAGTAGTAAATGGTATTGGGGCTGGGCTTTTCAAATCTGGTCGCTTAGAAGTGGCTGATGCACTTGGCGGTGTGCCGGCACTGGCAACATATAGGAGTACGCCGATTTATTATGGCACGTCAGCAGGTATTGGGGTGAATATACAACGGCCTGTTTCGAAAAAACTGCAACTGGGTTTTGGGTTGTCTTACAATTATCTATCTAACAGGACGAACGTAGGCAACAGAGTGGACAGCAGCCGGGTGGTTAGTAATAATTTTTCCACAGGAGCAGCTGTGAGTAATTTTTATCAGCCGTCTAATTCAGCTTTTTCCAATAAGTACCGAAATCAATATCATTTTGTTTCGTTGTCGGCCGATCTTTCCTGGAGAATTATTGATGGTAAAAAATTCAAACTGGATTGGAAGAATAGTTTGCAGTATGGTTTATTGGCCGGTTCCAATATGCTGCATTTCGACCGGAACCTGCCTGGCTATTACCAGGACAATACCCTGCTGAATAAGGGGCTGTTATTTTTATCAACAGGGTTCTCAATGCCTGTCAGCAGTAAGGTGAAGATTAATCCTTTTGTTAACTACAGCCTGACACCTGTTTTAAAGAAAACCAACAGTGATAAGACCTATTATGCCGACTTCGGCATACGGATTCATTTTCTATTAAATAAAAAATAACGGCGCAACGGTTCTGTAATGCCGGTTGTCAACCTTGAAAAATAGCCAAATGAAAAAGATATCATTACTGCTGCCTCTTATATTTTGCATTGTGTTGCAAAGCTGCCTGAAAGACAAACTAACCCAGACGTACACTTTATTTACTCCCATATACAAAAGCAAGACGGAGGTATATGGTAATATAAAAAGCAATGCACCCAGGGATATCAGTGCTCCCGGTAAGATATTCATTATCGGCAACTATATTTTCCTGAATGAAGTAGATA
>CALSAT010000455.1:0-3432 GCA_943372905.1 Bacteroides fragilis
AAAGCCGATGAGCAAACCAACCAGGCCGCCAAATAAACCTATGCTTAATGCGATGAAAAGAAAGATCCTTTTTACATCCTTGCCAGAAAAGCCAGTTGCTTTCAGGATGGCAATGGAATCCATTTTTTCATAGATCATCATGTTGAGGATATTGTAGATGCCGAAGCCCGCTACTATGAGCAAGGTAATACCCACCGCATAGGATATCAGTGTGCGGATGGAACTGCCGGTTTCAAATTGTGCATTGGCCGTTTGTATGTCTTCTGCATCTGCGCCAAACAGGGCGGTATATTCTTTGGCCAGTGCCGGGGCCGTTTCCATGTCTTTCAGCCGTACCTGTATATCAGTAATGTAGTTGCCTGGCTTACTCATTATTTTTTGTACAGTGGTTATGGATGCATAGCTCTGCACTTTGTCAATTTCCAATATACCGGATTGAAAATATCCCACCACCTTCAGCGGAAACCGTTCCCCCTTCACGGTGGTCACCTGCACCACATCGCCGATATCAGCCAGCAGTTTTTCTGCTAATCCCTTTCCCAGGATGATGCTGTTGGAAACCCTGCTGATGTCAACCGCATTGCCCGAGGTAACATAATCGCTGAAGTGAAACAACTTGCTTTCTGCGGTTACTTCAATGCCATTCACCACACCGGTTATATCAATAGCCCCGTCATTGAAAAATACCTGTGCCGTGAGTTTGGGCGAGTAGCCGAGTACACGGTTGTCCTGCTTCAATGCCTGCATGATGGGGCCGCTATTATAAATTTCCTGGCGGCTGCCGCCCGATTTGATGGAGCTGATAAAATTATAGGCGTTTTTATACTCCGGGGCTTCATTGACTGGCTGCCTGCTGTTGGGTTTTACTTCATTGAATAGCCGGATATGCGGAGTTCGGTTGAGAATCAATCCGTCGAGCAGATCATTCAGTCCGGCCATAAAACTCAGCAGTGTAATGAACATGGTAATGCTGAAGGTAACACCGACAGCGGCTATCAGTGTTTGCCGCCATCTTGCCAGCAGTAATGATTTGGCGATACTGATGATTAACCTGAGGTTCATTGTGCCGGTTTATAGATGATGTCTTGTGCTGTAATGCCTCCCAGAATTTCTACTTTTTGATAGTCCTTGAGGCCGGTGGTTACTTTTCTTTTTTCATTGTCAGCCAGTAATACATAGCCATCTTCCAGTAAATAACTGCGGGGAATGGTGAGTGCCTTTTCCTTTACCGCAATGATGATATTGGCTTCGGTAGTTAGGTTGGGGTATAATGCGGGTGGGGGCTTTGTAAAGGCTGCTTCCACGGTGAAGGATTTTGATTGCCCGTTCATCAGCGGGTTTATCTTTTTTACAACCGCTTCAAACAGCTGGCCTTTATAACTGTCCATGCTGAGTAGTATTTTCTGGCCTGATTGTATCCTGGCAATGTCGTACTCATCTACCTGTAATTCCAGCATGAATCCGGTTGCATCTCCTACCACAGCGACGGGGCTTTGTGTATTCACCATTTCACCTTTTTCTTTCAGGATACTGTACACTTTGCCATCGGTTTCACTTTTAATGACATAATCAGCTGCCGAGTTGTTTGCTATCTGGAGGTTTTTCTGCGACTGTTTTGCCTGGAAGCTTAGTTGTTTTTGCAGATCAGTATAGCGGAGTTTTGCGGCCTGGTAAGCGTTGGTTGAGTTTTTATATGCCAGCTCCCGTATGTCCAATTCATTTCGGGTGCCGATGCCCTGTGTCCAGAGGTTGCGCTGCCGCTGTACTAATAAAGCATCATTCTCCATCTTTGATCTGGCGGTATTAATTTCAATCTGCAGGGCGTTGAGTTTATCGGCATTGGCGGCCACGGATGAATAGTCAGCAGCAATCTGTGCATTCTCATTATTAAGACGGGCTGTTACATCTGATAAACGGATGATGGCATCTCCTTTCTTTACCACATCCCCTTCAGCCACCAGTACTTCTTTCACCAGTCCGTTTACTATGGAAAATACCTGGTACTGGTTATTACTTTTGATAATACCTGATGCATAAACTGATTCGGTGATCTTTTCTTCCACCGGGCTTATTTTTTCCACCTTTTTTTTACAGGAGAACAGGAAAATGACAAATAGCGGCAATATGAATTTTGACATAGTTGAAGAAGATAGAGTTCAGGTGAAGCTACTCTTTTGCCGGGTAGAACAGGTTGATAATACTCAAAGAGGGTAGTGATTGCCATTAATTGGGGGAAGGAAACAAAAAATCCAGCCGTTAAGCTGGACTTCTGTTGACCCATAAGGATTCGAACCTTAAATGACTGAACCAAAATCAGTAGTGTTACCATTACACCATGGGTCAATCCGTACCAATTTCGCAATTGGGAGTGCAAAAATAGGGGTTAAACGCTTTTATGCCAAAGGTTTTTGAAGCTTATTTGCGCAATTTACCCACCGGAATGTCAACATTATTCCACCCAGCCTCCATTCACCTGGCACCAGGTTATCAACCTGTCAAAGGAAAAAGAAGTGTTGTATTGAGAATTCAGCAACCTGCCCGCTTTAGAAGATGCGTGCCGCCGCTTTGCAGCCTTTCTGCCTGCCGGCAAAAGCCATCTTACACAGGCCAGCAGGCAACTTACCATCGTAAGTAACGGGCTTACCATTACAAGAAGTCAATTTACCATCGCCAGTAATGGGCTTACCATCGTCAGAAGTCAATTTACCACCGCCAGTAAAGGGCTTACCATTGCAAGAAGTGAATTTACCAGCGCCAGTAACGGACTTACCATCGCAAGCAGTCAACTTACCACCTCCAGTAACGGACTTACCATTGCAAGAAGTCAATTTACCACCGCCAGTAACCATCTTACCATCGCCAGTAACCGGCTTACCACTGCAAGAAGTGGCCTTACAAAAGCCACTTTACACCAAACGGGCTCCAGGAAAGGCTGAAAATCAGTTATTTATGGAATGTCATCACCAAAAGGCAGAATTCCTGCCAAAACTTCCGAACTACGGGCCTCCGGCTATCTGTTAATGAATTTCTACTAATGCCTCTCTCTGCTTCAGTTCCTTTATTTTATCGAGTGCCCTGGCCACCACATCGCACATGATGGTGTACAATGCGCCGGGTTTGGCATTTTCATAAATATAATCGAGTGCCTTGTCCTCATTCGGAATGGTGATGACCGGAATATTGGGGTTTACACTTTGAATACCTTCTTTCAGCAGTTCGATGATCTCTTCTGCCGTTCTTCCCCGCAGGTTTTTATCACAACGGATAATGATCTCGTCGAAATAGCTGGCGGAAATGGAACCGAGTTCCCGGATGTCTTCATCCCGCCGGTCGCCGGTACCGCTGATGACGCCGATGCGGGTGGGGTAGTCCAGTTTGCTCACAAAATCGCAAAGCAATTTCAGCCCGTGCGGGTTATGGGCAAAGTCTGCC
>CALSAT010000456.1:0-3423 GCA_943372905.1 Bacteroides fragilis
GTTGCTGATGGTCTTATTATCCATGTCAACAATATAAAACTGGTACACATAGATGCCGTGGTATTCAGGCGGGGGAATATCAAACCCTTTAAACTTGCCGGTGGCTTTGGGCAAAGTGGTTGCTTCAAGGTCAATAGTACCTCCTACTATTGCCCCGGATGGCCGGGGAGATTTTGTGGGATAGGTTTTGAGCCGGTACATGGCTTTTATTTTCCCTTTTTCCCATCCGCAGGTGCCATCGTTTTTGGCAGTGATGTACACCCTGCATTCATCCCTGAAATCGGGATCCCGGGGATTCAGCATAATACCACTTTCTGTTACGGTGCCATGCAGCTTGCAAGGTTGGGCGATTATCTTGCCTGCCATTAGCAAGAGAAGGAATGCGAGCCAGGAGAACTTTTGTTTCATAAAAAGGTTTTTTGGTTAATGAATGACAGATCGAAGCTATATTGATTCACTTGCAACTGACTCACCCTGGCGGGTGATTTTACTTCAGCATCAGTTCCCTCAACCGGTTAATCACCTCCAGTCTTGAACAGGCGTCCAGCTTCAGGTGAATACTCTTCAAATGTGATTTTACAGTGTTGAGTGATATAAAACTCGTTTCTGCAATTTGTGAATTGGTAATGCCCTGGTAAACCAACCGGGCTATCTCAAATTCCCTTTCTGTAATTGCCGATAATAATGTTCGGTTGATCCTTTCCATACTAAGGTCCGGCAATCCATGATTTTGGCGTTCTGCATAATTACTGATGGCAATTTCGAGGGAAGCCAGTATGGTGCGTTCATTAAATGGCTTTACAATATAGCCGTCTGGTTTTACCCGTTTGGCCCGTTCCAAAGTGCTTTTATCAGAATAGGATGTGAGGAATAAAAATGGCAGATGGTAGTTCTTATTAATATCGGCAGCGATGTCTATACCATCCTGTTCACTTTCCAGGTTGATGTCAAGTATCACGGCATCAGGTGTATTATTTTTCAATTGTTCAAACGCTTCGTCCACATCATATGCTATCCCGCTTACTTCAAAGTCATTATTGTCCAGGTACAACGAGATATTTTCCGCTATTACCGGTTCGTCTTCCACTATCAGTATCTTATGACGACTCATGCTGTTTTAAATTTGGTGATACGCATTTCCACTACTGCTCCATTTCGGTTATAAATATCCAGTTTGGCTTTCAGTTTCTGGGCAAAGGCCCTGATCATTTTCAGGCCGAATGATTTGTTGTTACTTACATCCATCCCCCTCGGGAAGCCTTTGCCATTATCACTTACCGAGAGGTGCAGCTCGTTATGCTCTTCATTCAGCACAATGGTCAGTTCACCATTTTGTCTTTCTTTAAAGGCGTATTTGAAAGCATTGCTTACCAGCTCATTCAATACCAGCCCCAGTGGTATCATTGTGTCTACATCAAGGTTCAGGTCATCAATATCGGCATTGATTTTTACTTTGTCATTAGTAATATTATATGAATCACAAAGTGTTTGCAGCAGGTTGCTTACATACTCTTTTACTTTTATCCCTTTTATATTTCCCTCTCTGTACAGGTTTTGATGTATCAAAGCCATACTTTGCACCCTGTTCTTTCCTTCCTTTACCGCCTCATGAGCCTGTACATCTGTAATGGAATGGCTTTGCAAATCGAGAAGGCTGCTGACTATCTGCAAATTGTTTTTTACCCGGTGGTGTATTTCTTTCATCAATACTTCAAGGTCCGCTGACTGCTTTTCAATGATCCCGCTTTTCTTTCTCTGACGGCTGTATAATATGAGAATGGTGATCCCTGACAATAATAACAATGAAACGCCGCCTGCTAATATCCACTTGGTATTCCTTTCCTTCATTAACTGTGTTTCCTTAAGTTTATTCTCACGACCCAACGCTTCATTCAGGGCGGATTGCTTTTCCTTCTCCTGGTTTACTGCCTGACTGTATGCCTGTTCCTTTTTTACAATGGAATTCATCAACAGGTTTTCCCGGGTAAGGGCACTTTTCTGATCGGTCTCCTGCATCAATAATAATGAAGCCATTCTTTTATCAGCCATCAGCAGGGCTATTTCTTTTTCCCTGAGTGTACTTTTTGATGTAAGCAATTCAATTTCCTTTTGTTTTTTCTCCGTTTCAAACTTCGTTTCCAGTTCGTACACTTGCTCTCTTTTTTGCAATGTCAGCATACTGTCTTTCAGTTCAAACAGTTTATCCGCCAGGCGGCCTGCTTCTTCATACTTTTCCGCTTTTTGTAACAGGCCGAATTTTATTTTTTTGTAGCCGTATATATTCCGGAGGCTCCCCGTTTGTATCGCCATCTCCTCCCCTTCAGTAGCGTAGCGAAGGGCTTCCCCGTACTCTTTTTTCGTCTCGTAATAATTGACCAAATAATTAGTAGCGATCAGCGCCTGCTGCAGCAAGCCGGCTTGCATGCCTTTTTCTCTCACAGACTTCATGAAAGAAATATTGCCGGTGAGTTTGCTGTTGGTCATTCCCATCATGATATCACGTAAAGGGTCGGTAATATTTTTTCTTTTTCGTTCTTCCTGCAGCTCGTTAAATTCCTGTAGCAGTGGTCCTGCATTATCCGGCTTATTAATGGCAAGGTAAAAGTTCAGAAAAATCGTAAGCAGGTATATATGGTCGGGCTTGCCTTCTTTCTTTACCGTCATGTTATAGGCTTTCAGAAAATATTTTTCAGCTGTTTCTGAATCATCAGCCTGGTTATACATCTCGCCCATGGCAGTATATACCAGCCAGTTGCGGTAGGGCATTTTTTCGAAATTATAATTCTCCGCCTGCCGGTAATAATAGAGCGCAGAATCTTTCTTATCCATTGCATTATAAAGGTTGGCCCACAGCATCAGGCCGGTGGTCTTTACTTCGAAAATTTCTGCTTTATCCAGGTAGGGTGTTGCCAGACGCATGTATTTTCCCGCTTCTTTTATGTTGGTCAGCAGGAAATACATGTTGGCATAATCAATATAGCAACGTGCAATAATATCACTGTTGCCGCTTTTCAACGCCAGCTGAGTGGCAAGGCCCAGGCAATATTTTGCGCTGTCATACTTCAGTTTCAGCATATATCGCCTGCTCATTATGTTTATAGAATCTGCCTTGTACATATCAGGAAGGTCGCTTTTCAGCAACCGCTCAATATCCTGTCCGGATGCCGGACCGATCGCAACTAAAAACACGAAAAATATTGTTACCCTTTTCAGCATTTAATAAGCCTGATACTAAATGTATGGAAATGTGTTTACAAAAGTATGCTTAGGGAACAGGGTTTACTCACCCTGCCGGGTGATTTAGAAATGTCTGACCACTCTCTGCCTAATAAAAAAACTGCCGGATATTTTTAACAATATCCGGCAGAGAGACATAAATACCTATGAGAGAAAATTTACTTCTTTTCCAGCTGTTCAATCCTC
>CALSAT010000457.1:0-3389 GCA_943372905.1 Bacteroides fragilis
AGTATTTTTTTCGATTCAGCATCAAATACTGCATACACACCACCCGATTTATAAGCAGTCAGTAGGTGTACCTTATTTTCAAACAAAAGAGCGGTGGTATTGAATTCCTTATCCCCCGCACCTTTAGGCAGCATGTCCTGCACAGAGAAAAGCTGGCCCTTTGTTTTGCGTCCGCTTAGCTTATCATAAAAACTCAGTTCAGCCACCGGCTCATCACCAGCCACCAAAATAGCATAGCGGTCTGGCTGAACATAAAAATGCACTTTCTTCCGGGTAAAATAGGGGCTTCCTATGGTGGTATTGTCGATCGTCTCAATAAGATTGTACAGATCTGTAGCGCTGTATTTTTTCGACTTTCCGGCCGGTAATTCTGAGCTTAGTTGCAACTTTACATTCTTCACCGAAAAATCACTTAAAAAGCTGGTCACATTGATGCCATTGCTTTTGTCCAGGTACATTACATATTTATCATTGCCATCCATAAACAGTTCTTCCATGTAATTCTTGGCAATATCTTCTACATATTTTCCCTCCACGGTATGTTTGCCCGTAGCAAAATCAACCGTTTCTTTGGTATATCCATATACAGTCCGTACTACGAAACTCCATTTTTGTTTATCATGGACGCTTCTCAGAATATTAAAGTCAGGGTCCTTAAACTGTGATTCTTTACCGGCGCTGGTTGTTATCTTATTAAGCAGTTTCCATTTTGCATCTGCCAAGTAAAAGATCAGGTCTTTCTTCCCGGTATAGATCAGGAGCTTTTCTTTTGTCACACTGTCTTCCAGGATCTTTGCACCACCTACCCCTTCTGTAGTAAGGTTTTTAGTATTGAATTCATCCCGG
Organism: Bacteroides fragilis; assembly: GCA_943372905.1. Classification (GTDB taxonomy): domain Bacteria; phylum Bacteroidota; class Bacteroidia; order Chitinophagales; family Chitinophagaceae; genus JJ008. Next base: position 847 of record CALSAT010000457.1, read on the forward strand.
AAAACTACTTTTTGTGCAGTAGCAGAAAAGGAAGCTACAAGGGAAAGTATGGCTATTAGTATTTTCATGGCCTGTAATTTGCCTGCTAAGATAATACTAGCAAAGTATTATTGCTTTCCCCATATTCCAAACATTTCCTCCACTTTCCGGTACCGGTAATCAAATATGCCAGCCAGTTTCTTCTTCACAAATAAGCTGTTAGCCAACCGGCCCAGCGGGCCCAGGGAATTTTTATAATGCACTATATCTGTCATCTCCACCCCGCCGGGTATTTCTTTGAAATGATGCTGGTGGTGCCACAGTGCATAAGGCCCATAGCGCTGCTCATCAATAAAATACTCCTTGTCTTTTACCTGGGTGATCTCTGTCATCCAGTAAATGGGGATGTTCAGCACCGGCTTTACCTTATACTCAATGATCTGCCCGGCATACATTACATCCCCATGGTATTTGGATATCACTTTAAAGCTCATATCCTCAGGGGTAATGGCCTGCAGATTGGCCGGATTGGAAAAGAAATCCCAGGCCTTTGGCAGGGAGATCGGGATTTTCTGTACTGTTTTGAAGGAATATGCTGCCATGCCCATTATTGGTTTAAATTCGTTTGAATAACCGGTTACAAACTAATAAGTTCGGTCAACATGTCATTAAATAAAGAAAAATTAGAAAGAAAATTTGCCGAAGAATACGAAAGGCTGAACGAAAAGCAGCGGCTGGCGGTGGATACGATTGAAGGGCCGGTAATGGTGATAGCAGGCCCGGGTACCGGCAAAACACAAATTCTTGCCAGCCGTATCGGCAAAATATTACTCGATACTGATGCAGCTCCTGAAAATATACTCTGCCTTACCTATACCGATGCAGGTGCGGTGGCCATGCGCAGGCGCCTGCTAGGGTTTATCGGGCCGGATGCGTACAAGGTAAATATCTACACCTTTCATGCCTTTTGCAACGATGTGATACAGGAAAACCTGTCCCTGTTTGAAAAGACCGCTCTCGATCCCATCTCCGAACTGGAAAAGATCGAACTCTTCAAAGAACTGATCGATACATTTCCCAAAAACCATCCGCTGAAAAGATACCGGGGTGATGTCTATTTTGAAGTGAATAACCTGCAATCCCTTTTCAGCAATATGAAACGGGAAGGATGGACCCCTGAATTCATCAACCAGAAAATAGACGAATACCTGGCCGATCTGCCCAACCGGGATGAATTTATTTATAAAAGAAAATATAAAGAGTTCAATGCCGGCGACCTGAAGAAAGATAAAGTGGATGAGGAAAAGGAAAGGATGGAAAAACTCCGTGCCGCCGTGGGTGAGTTTGACCGCTTTCAGCAACTGATGCGGAAAAAGAACCGCTACGATTTTGATGATATGATCAATTGGGTGATCAAGGCATTTGATGAGAACAAAAATCTGCTGGCCAATTACCAGGAAAGATACCAGTACATACTGGTAGATGAATACCAGGATACCAGTGGTACACAAAACCGGCTGGTGGAATTACTCATCAGCTATTGGGAAGTACCCAATGTATTTGTAGTGGGTGATGATGACCAGAGCATCTACCGGTTCCAGGGGGCCAATGTAGAAAATATGATGGATTTTGCTGGTAATTATAAAGACGACCTGCTCACCGTGGTGCTCACCAACAATTACAGATCCACCCAACCGATACTGGATGTTTCCAAAACGCTAATCGACCGCAATGAAGAAAGACTGGTAAAGAAAATAGAAGGCCTGAGCAAAGACCTGCTCTCTTCTAATAAACTAATAAACCAGTTATCTAATAAACCCCTGATCAAAGAATACGAAACGCAGCGGCAGGAAATGATCGGCATTACCAAAGAAGTACAGGTACTGTTGGCGCAGGGCATCGTCCCGGGAAGGATTGGCATCATTTATAAAGAAAATAAATACGGTGAAGAGCTGGCCCGGTACTTCAAGTTGCTGAACATACCAGTTTACAGCAAACGGCATTTGAATGTACTGGAATTACCGCTGGCGCAAAAGATCATCCTGCTGCTCCGCTACCTGGCATCAGAGCATGATATCTCTTACAGCGGCGATGAAATGCTGTTTGAAATACTCCACTTTGATTGGTTTGCCATTCCGCCGATAGAAATAGCAAAACTCAGCATGGAAGTGGCCGATAAAAGATATGGGGATAGTAAAACGTCTATCCGGCAACTGCTGGTGGAGAAGGCCGCTGCACCTGCCAAAGACCTGTTCAGTGTCGGCCTTTACGAAGGATTAAAAAAAGCATCAGCCGTCATTGAACAACTGATAGCTGATGTGCCCAACGTTACCTTACAACACCTATTTGAGAATATCATCCGGGAAGCAGGTGTGCTCAACCACATTATGCAAAGCAGCGACAAACACTGGCAGTTACAAATACTGACCGGCCTCTTTGATTTTGTAAAAGAAGAAACTCACCGCAATCCCTTACTCTCTCTCCAGCAACTGGTAAACCTGCTGGACATGATGGAGAAAGAAAGTATCGTTCTCCCCCTGGTACAAGTGAGCGGAAGTGATAAA
>CALSAT010000458.1:0-3371 GCA_943372905.1 Bacteroides fragilis
AAATACAAAGCACCCATACCTAAAGCTTTTCCCCCCCTTTTTGCTCGCTACCTTGGTAGCTGAGATTGCTGGCTTTTATTTGAGGCAAATAGGAGAGAATAATCTTTTTATATATAATTACTTTACAGTACTGGAATTTTGCTTTTATATTTTTTTTGTTAGTTTAATAATTAGTAAAAGTAAAGTCAAAAATATCGTAAGAATAGGAGGGTTATTATATGCCCTGATTTCGATTACGAATATTCTTTTTTTTCAGGGTACAAAAATGTTTCATACGATTACTTATTCACTGGGTTGCTTGGTAATTGTTGTAGTTTGCTTCTATTATTTTTTTGAGTTATTTCGGTTGCCGGAATCTGTTAAGCTTATTAGGAACCCGGCCTTTTGGATTTGTTCTGGGTTACTGTTTTTTTACTGTTGTGGATTTCCTCTATATGCGTTTATCAATTTCTGGTTTCGATATAAATGGATGACACAAAGTTTTGCGGATATCATTTCGATTTTGAACATATTTTTATATTCTCTTTTTACTATTGCTTTTTTATGCAGCAGAACCCGGAAATATACTTCATCATCATCATAGGCATTATCCTGGGATTATTGCTGGTTGGTTTTATAGTCACCACACTTTTTTTATATCAGCGACGGCAAAAGCGCCAGGAAGAAGAAATGGTTCGGATGAAGGACCAATACGAAAAGGAAGCATTATTATCCCAACTTGAAATACAGGAGAATACACTAAAGGCCATCGCCCAGGAGCTACATGATAATATAGGCCAGATGCTTTCCGTTGTTAAAATAACTTTATCAGCGTTGCCGCTGGAAAAGGAGCATGCGGCTTATGATCTGGTGCTGAATTCCCAGCAAGTGCTGCATAAGGCCATGGCCGATCTGTCTAATCTTACCAAAAGCCTGTACACAGAAAGAATAACGGACATCGGCTTATCTGAATCAATCCGCTATGAATTGCAGTCAATAGAAAAGGCGGGGGTGCTAAAAATTAATTTTTCGGCTGATGGATATGAGTACCCGTTTGATGAGCAAAAATCCATCTATCTCTTCAGAATGTTCCAGGAGGCGCTGAATAATACTCTGAAACATGCGAAGGCAACAGAATTTACAGTGAGCCTCGTTTACACGGATGATTTTTTTACCATGTCCCTGATTGATAACGGAGTCGGTTTTAACCTGGCAGATAAAAAAACAAATGCTGCTCCGGGAAGTGGTGTAGGCTTGCGAAGCCTTTACAACCGGTCCGGGATAATAGGCGCGGAGATTTCCATAGATAGTAAACCCGGAATTGGCACGTCTGTGCTGATAAAGCTACCTTTGGGGTAAGTATAGGGTATGGTAAAAACAAAAAAGAAAATTACGGTGGCCATTGCTGACGACCACAATTTGCTAAGAACGGCGCTGGCCAGGCTTGTTAACAGCTTTGATGAGTACAGCGTTGTATTGGAGGCCGGCAACGGAAAAGAGCTGAAATTAAAACTTCAGCAGCAGGTAGTTCCTGATATTGTGATGCTTGATGTGAACATGCCTGAGATGGACGGGTTTGAAACAGCTCAGTGGCTGAACAAAACCTACCCTCAGATCAAAATACTGGCATTGTCGATGCTAAGTGATGAGAAAACCATCATTAAAATGTTCAGGGTAGGGGCGAAAGGTTATTTACTTAAGAATACAGATCCGGAGGAGCTCCGGCTGGCCTTGAAAACACTGATAGAAAAAAACTATTACCTCTCCGATTATGTGTCGGAAAAATTGGTAAGCGGATTGAATGTGACAGATACAAAAGAAGAAGCTCAAATAGTACTGAATGAAAAAGAAAGAGAATTTCTTCGGTTAACCTGCTCAGAACTTTCATATAAAGATATTGCAGCCCAAATGTTTTTTAGTGCCCGCACTATTGATGATCTTCGCTCTTCCCTTTTTGTAAAACTGAAAGTACATAGCCGGGTAGGTCTTGTTATGTATGCCATCAGGAATGGAATCGCTGAAATATGATACTGCAATTCTTTTAAAAGCAACTGCCAGCAATATAAATTTATATTGAGTATAATCAGCAAGCGGTCACTACTTACTCAAATACATACTCCTGTCCTTATATAGTTGCCGGAAGTAAGGATCTCTCAAATCTTTTATAAACCGGATCGCTTCACCTGTTGATTTCATTTCTGGGCCGAGTTCTTTGTTTACTCCCGGGAATTTGTTAAAAGAGAAAACGGGCTCTTTAATAGCAAAGCCTTTCAGTTTTTTCTCAAACGTAAAATCTTTCAGCTTATGTGTGCCAAGCATTATTTTGGTAGCCACATTCAGGTAAGGTATCTGGTAGGCCTTAGCAATGAATGGAGTGGTCCTTGAAGCTCGTGGGTTTGCTTCAATCACATATACTTTACTGTCTTTAATAGCAAACTGTATATTGATCAATCCACGGATGTTCAAAGCCCTGGCAATCTTTTCCGCATATTCTTCCATGGTGTGAACGATGAGCGGAGTAAGGTTGAACGCTGGCAAGACAGCATTACTATCACCACTATGAATACCGGCCGGCTCTATATGTTCCATTACCCCCATTACATGAAAATCTGTTCCGTCAAAAATTCCATCAATTTCAGCCTCCTGGCAACGGTCGAGGAAGTGGTCGATCAAAATTTTATTACCGGGTAAATGTTTTAATAAACTTACCACTGCTTTTTCCACTTCTTCATCGTTCAGCACTATCCTCATTCTTTGTCCTCCTAATACATAAGAAGGACGAACCAGTACCGGGTAGCCCACCTTGTTAGCTACAACTATCGCCTCATCCACATCTTCTGCCGTTCCATAATCAGGATAGGGGATTTCCAGTTCCTTCAGGCGGTCGCTAAAGCGGCCCCGGTCTTCGGCTATATCCATGCTATCATAAGAAGTGCCGATGATCTTTATACCTTTTTTGTGAAGTTTTTCTGCAAGTTTCAATGCTGTTTGTCCGCCAAGTTGAACGATCACTCCCTCAGGTTTTTCATGTTCTATTATTTCCCAGAGGTGTTCCCAATATACCGGCTCGAAGTAGAGTTTATCCGCCATATCAAAGTCTGTGCTCACGGTTTCCGGGTTACAGTTTACCATGATGGCTTCGTAGCCGCACTCTTTAATGGCGAGCAATCCATGCACACAGCAATAATCAAATTCAATTCCTTGTCCGATCCGGTTGGGGCCGCTGCCCAGCACTATGATCTTCTTTTTATCACCTGCTTTACTCTCGTTGTGTAGTAGTCCTGCCCCTTCTAGCGAGGTAGAGGGAGCTTCAAAAGTGGAATAAAAATAAGGGGTCTTTGCTTCAAATTCAGCCGAACAGGTATCCACCATTTTATACACCCTTGTTATAC
>CALSAT010000459.1:0-3370 GCA_943372905.1 Bacteroides fragilis
GCTCTTCTTTAGTGTATATGACGGACCGGCTGATACAGCGCAGCAGTCATCCTCAGAGTGGCTTTTACCTGTATGAATACGATAAATTATTTGACATACTTACAACACTCGAAGCACAAAAACAACCAACATTGCTGATAGGAGTAACCTTTGCCCTGCTCGACTTTGCAGAAAAGTATCGCCTGCCATTGAAGTACACAATCCTGATGGAGACCGGGGGAATGAAAGGCCGCAGAAAAGAAATGGTACGACCCGAGGTGCATACGGCCATACAATCATCTTTTGGCCCTGCACCCATCCATTCGGAATATGGGATGACGGAAATGCTATCACAGGCGTATTCAAAAGGTGAAGGAATTTTTCATTGCCCTCCCTGGATGAAAGTATTGCTGCGGGATGATGAAGACCCACTTCAAATAAGATCATATGGTGCAGGTGTGATCAATGTGGTCGATCTGGCTAATTTTTATTCCTGTTCGTTTATTGCTACGGATGATATAGGTAAGCTATATCCCGATGGCAGCTTCGAAGTACTCGGCCGTATGGACGGAAGCGATATGCGTGGGTGTGGGCTAATGGTGGTGTGAAATAAGTATTTCCAGTACCCGTTTGTAAGGGGTTATCTCTGTAATCCATGAACAAAAAAGCCTTCCATATTCTGTATGGAAGGCTTTGTGCCCGGGACTGGATTCGAACCAGCACATCCTTTCGAACGCTGCCACCTGAAGACAGTGCGTCTACCAATTTCGCCACCCGGGCTCCTTAAATTGGGAGGGCAAATATAGGAACTTTAACTGTTTAATTGGCATCTTTTCAGGGCTAAAATCAAAAACCGGCGATCAGGAATTACTACACACTAACATTGAAATCCCGCAGCGCATCATTCAAACTCGTTTTCAGATCAGTGCTTGGCTTGCGCTGACCGATGACAAGGGCGCAACCCACGCCAAACTCACCTGCCGGGAATTTTTTAGTATAAGAGCCAGGAATCACTACGCTCCGGGCAGGCACCCGGCCTTTCATTTCCACTGGTTCGGTTCCGCTCACATCAATTATTTTGGTGGATTGCGTAAGCACCACATTGGCACCCAAGACGGCTTCTTTCTCCACGATCACTCCCTCCACCACAATACAGCGGCTTCCTATAAAACAACCATCTTCAATTACCACTGGGCTGGCCTGCAGAGGCTCCAGCACACCGCCAATACCCACCCCTCCGCTCAGGTGCACCCCTTTACCTATTTGGGCGCAACTGCCCACCGTAGCCCAGGTGTCTACCATTGTTCCCTCATCCACATAGGCGCCAATATTCACATACGATGGCATCAGCACCACATTTTTAGCCAGGTAAGCCCCATAGCGGGCCACCGCATGCGGCACAGCTCTTACCCCCAAGTCTTTGTAATTTTTCTTCAACAGCATTTTGTCATAAAACTCAAAAGGCTCCACCTCCCACGTCTGCATTTGCTGAATGCCGAAATACATCAGGATGGCCTGTTTAACCCATTCGTTCACCACCCAGCCGTTCTCTGAGGGAGACGCTGTTCTCAATCGTCCCTTATCTACTTCCTCTATTACCGCCCTTACTGCATCGCTGTACTTATTATCCTTTAATAATTCACGGTTGGCCCATGCTTCTAATACTAATTCTTTCATGGTGCGAAAATAGTTCTAAAGTTGGAAAGAAGAATAGCCGGCTGGCTGTGGGTGTATTACAATTTTTCATTCCACTTTGAACAAACATTTTATGGTAAACCCTATAAGAAAACTTCGGCGATCCGTTTTCGATGATTGTTCTCCTGCTACTGATTTGTTGCAATATAATAGATGGCGGAGGGCCGGGTTCCCATTAAGGCCCGTTAAGGCTCATTAAGGCCTGTTATTGACCACTAAAGGGGGGCAAATGCAATTAAGGTGCAGTCTGCAGGCAAGTAACAGGCAATGAAGAAGCAATGTAGAGGCAATGAACAATACAGGAAGAGGCGATCAGCAGGCAAGTAATGTGCAGGTAAGCTACCCAACAAAAACCCATTGAATCTTGTTTAAAATGAAAGGGTCATTCCAACTGTCCGCCTCCCCAACTAATCTGACTTTCGGTCTTATCTTCGCAGAATGAACATCGGTTTCGATGCAAAAAGGGCTTATCATAATGGCACCGGGCTGGGGCAATACAGCCGTACCCTGCTGAACCTTCTCCCGGATTACTACCCGGAGCATCAGTACTATTTATTCAACCCCAAAGCGTCCGGAAAATTCACCATTACTGGAAATTCTGTTCATGAAATATTACCATCGGGGTTCCTGCACAAAGCTTTCAGCTCTGCCTGGCGGAGTAGTTGGGTAAAGAAAGATATTGAACGGCTTAAAATAGATATTTATCATGGGCTCAGTCATGAAATACCATTAGGTATAGAAAAAACAGCAACCAGGTCGGTCGTTACTATCCATGATCTTATTCATGAGCGTTATCCCGAGCAATACAATCCAATAGATGTAAAAATTTATTCTAAAAAATTTCGGTATGCCTGCGTTCACGCAGATAAAGTAATCGCCATCAGTGAACAAACAAAGCGAGATATCATTGATTTTTATAAAATACCGGATAAGAAGATCGTGGTTTGTTATCAGAGTTGCAAACCTGCATTTTCAAAACCTGCGAGTACCGAAGAAAAAAATATTGTGAGGCAACGATACCAGCTGCCTGATGAATTTTTCCTTTGCGTAGGTACTATCATCGAAAGAAAGAACCTGCTCAATATCTGTAAGGCGATCTATTTGCTGAGAAATGAATTAAATATTCCGCTCGTTGTTATCGGGGATGGGGGAAAATACAAGCAACTGGTAAAAGATTATATCAGGCAAAATGGCATTGAGCATAAAATCATATTTCTCTCGGAAAGCGAAGCGGCAAGGTCATCGGGTTCATTTAAATCATCGTCTGATTTCCCTGCCATCTATCAATCTGCTGTAGCGATGATATACCCTTCTTTTTTTGAAGGGTTTGGTATACCCGTACTGGAAGCACTATGCAGCCGGTTGCCAGTTATCACATCGAATGTATCCTGCCTGCCGGAGGCAGGTGGACCCGGCGCTTACTACGCCGATCCTCACAGTGCAGAAGAAATTGCTGCCGGGATGAAAAGGATTTATTCAGATAAGGCATTTGCAGATGATATGCGGGAAAAGGGATGGCAATATTCTTTGAACTTCGCACCTGAAAAATATGTAAACCATGTAATGAACATCTATAAAAGTATATGCTAAGTTTTGACAATGATATAGAGCAGTGCCTTCAAGTGCTGCAGACAGGCGGATTGATCTTGTATCCTACTGATACAGTGTGGGGAATCGGATGCGATGCGACCAATGC
>CALSAT010000460.1:0-3364 GCA_943372905.1 Bacteroides fragilis
TGTATTCGGAACAGGTTCTACTATCCCTAATATTTCACCAATCGCCTTCCTGGTGGACCGCTGTGAAAATGTGTATATATCCGGCTGGGGTGGCGCAGGTTTCGCTACCGGCTTTACAAGTGCAGGCACGACCGGTCTTCCGATAACACCGGATGCTTTTAAAAGTAATACAGACGGGAAGGATTTTTACTTCTTTGTTTTAAGAAAGGATGCTACTGCGCAGTTGTTCGGCAGCTTTTTCGGGGAAAATAATTCCGGAGGCAGTGGTAATGACCATGTGGATGGGGGTACCAGCCGCTTTGACCGGAACGGGGTGATATACCAGGCCATGTGTGCTAACTGTTTGATCGGGGGTATTCAGCCAAGTTTCCCCACCACAGCCGGTTCATGGTCGAGTAATAATCCTGCCAATACTTCAAATGAATGTAACCTGGGTATGCTGAAGATCGCCATGAACCTGGCCGGTGTGGGTTCCGGGGTACAATCAGCAATTGGAGGAGCGCCAAGAGACACCGCAGGATGCCTGCCGCTTACTGTAGATTTTTCCGATACTATAGCCAATGGGGTGAGTTATGAATGGCATTTCAATTATGTGCCTGGCAATCCACCAGACCTTACCACTGCAACGCCCAATGCCTCTTTTACCTATACGGCTGTGGGTTTGTACCGGGTGATGCTGGTGGCTATTGACCCTGCGACCTGTAATGTAAGAGATTCTTCTTTTCTTAATATCCGGGTGGGCGACCTGAAAGCTAACCTGGCCATGCAGGATATAAAATTGCCTCCGTGTAATTCGTTCCGTTACCAGTTCAATAACCTTTCCACCACTGACCCTACAAGGCCTTTCCAGGATACCTCTTTTATCTGGGACTTTGGTGATGGCAGTCCCCGCATTGTATCGGGTATGTTACCAGTCACACATACATATCCGGGACCCGGCACTTATTTTGTAAAATTAATATTGAAAGATACCGCCTACTGTAATAATCCTGATTCAATTGAACTGCAACTGGACGTAGCGGAAAATGTGGATGCAACATTTACCACACCGGCAGTTGGTTGTGTACCTTATACGGCCTCTTTTGATAATACATCCATAGCCGGTCAAACGTGGCTCTGGGATTTTGGTGATGGGCCTCCTGCCACCACCTCTACGGCGTTTGAACCGACTCATCAATACAATACACCCGGCAATTATACAATTACGCTGGTGGCGTATAACCCTAATACCTGTAACCTGACGGATACGGCGAGATTCACCATTCAGGTGTTCCCCAAGCCGGTAGCGCTGTTTGATTTTACCCCGACAACGCCCGAGCCGAATACACCGGTTACATTCAATAACTTCTCTTCACCTGATGCAGTGAGGTTTAAGTGGAAATTTGGTGATGGCGATTCTTTGCTGACGACCTCAAGATTGCCTGTGCAGCATCAATATAATGCAACGGGCACTTTTACGGCCTGTTTAACAGCTTACAATGCTGTGGATTGTGACAGTACGATCTGCCGGCCGGTGCAGGCTGTTATCATTCCGCTGGTGGATGTACCAAATGCGTTTACACCGCTTTCCAACGATGCCAACAGCATCGTAAATGTTCGGGGCTTTGGTATTGCCAGAATGCAATTCATTATCTGGAACCGGTGGGGACAGAAGGTGTTTGAAACCAATAACCGTTTCCAGGGATGGGATGGTAAAGTAAAAGGAGTGGTGCAGCCAATGGATGTGTATGCTTATACGCTGAGTGTGGAATTTTTCGATGGGCAGAAAACAACTAAGAAGGGAGATATAACGTTAATCAGATAGCCGATAGTGCGGGGAGCAATCAGAAATGCGATTTGAAAATTTGAAAATGGGAGGATTTGAAAATGAAAACAATTAAAAATATACGGGTTCTTGTATTACTGGTTGTTGCTCAGAGTTCATGGCTTGTAACGGTTGCCCAGGACCTGCATTTCTCCCAGTTCATGAACTCGCCTTTGCTTACCAATCCTGCCAATACAGGCTTTATCCCTGATGGTGATTACAGGATTGGAGCCAATTTCCGCAACCAGTGGTCATCTATTACAGCGTTTCCCTACAAAACTATGAGCGCCTATGGTGACGTGCAAACCGGCAATAGTGAAAGTAACGGCTGGCTGGGCGTAGGTGGTGTGATATTGCGGGATGTGGCCGGCACCGGTGTGCTTACTTCCACCAAACTATATGGATCGGTGGCTTATCACCAGATGATCAATGCCGGCAGCCTGGTGAGCCTTGGCTTTAATGTGGGCTGGGCAAATAAGCGCATCAACACCAGCAACCTGACATTTCCCAGCCAGTGGAACGGGAAGTTCTTTGATGTTGGGCAGGTGGGCACCGCACCAAAATTGGATGCGAATAATATCAACTACCTGGATATGCAGGTGGGGTTGAACTATGCTTATTTTCCTACCGATGAAATATATCTCAATGCAGGTTTTTCTGCCATGCATGTAAACCGCCCAAAGGAAACATTCTTTGGTAATACGTCTGACAGCCGTATCCCCACCCGCTATACCGGTTTCTTGAACGGCAGTTTTAAGGTAAATGACAGAGTGATCGTAAACCCAAATGTGTATGTTTCATTACAGGCAAAATCATACGAGATAGTAGGCGGGATGAATGTGCATTATAATTTATCCGGCGATGGAGAGAAAGTGCTGATTGCCGGCGCATACTACCGCTATAAAGATGCAGTGATACCGATGGTGGGATTGGGTTATAAAGACATCAACTTCACTTTTACGTATGATGCCACTATGTCGGAATTGAAGACATATAACAACGGCCGTGGTGCTTTTGAATTGTCTATTGTAAAGCAAGGGGTAATAGACCGCTATCGCGGCAATAAGCGGGAAAGTATGTGCCCTTCGTTTAAAAATTACTAATACTGTTTGTTTTATAACAGGACCTTTTCAAAATATTGTTCCAGGCGATACTTTCTTAATGAAATTGCATACAGATGCAACAGGATATAACTGCCGGTGGATATAACCGATCATAGGCGCCGTTATTATAATTGGATCTGTCCTGTAAGCAAGGCCGCCATTTCATTGATTTCTTTTAAGCGGTCGGTATTCAGTGAATAATAAATGCATTTGGCCTTTCTTTCAGTCTTCACCACGCCGGCCATTCTCAAACTGCCCAGGTGTCTGGAGGCTTCTGATTGCTCCATTCTTAATACCTTATAAATATCAGATACTTTCATTGCACCCCGGTCATCAAGCAGCTTCAGCATGCGCTGCCGCAACTGGTGATTGATAGCACGATAGATCATTGCAGCTTTCTGGGTGTTTGCCAGGTTTATAGTAACCGGGTTGTTCTCTGCATAGGAGTTAATGATGA
>CALSAT010000461.1:0-3356 GCA_943372905.1 Bacteroides fragilis
TTCAGCCTTTTAATCACCAGGCAATATAAAGAATAACAGCGCTGCTGTATATAAGAAGTCAGGGTGCAGCTTGCATTTCCCGGCACTTTATAAGCCTGTATAAAACTGTTTGGTAAAACTCATACTGTCAATTATCCTCTTTCAGCTAATTTTGCGGCAGCCGGTTGCCACCGGTCCATAATACTTGCTGTATGGATACATCTACACCTGCCATTTCCTTCGATAATACCGAATTTGCCTTTGAGTATAAGTCTGACAAGCAATTAAAAAAAGCCCGGTTTCTATTTTCTATGATGGGGAAGCCGTGGCTGGTAAAGATCGGTACCCGACTGGCGCCATGGTCGATCAAAGCCGGCTTGCCGGTAAAGGGAATTATCCGCAATACCATTTTTGCACAATTTGTGGGTGGCGAAACGCTGGAAGAAACGGCGGTAGCAGCTAAAATGCTTGGAAAATATAATGTACAGGTAATTCTGGATTATGGCGTAGAAGGAAAAGAAGGGGAAGATAATTTCGATCATGCCTGCGAAGAATTTATCCGGGTAATAAATTATGCCTCCACGCAGCCCAATATCCCCTTCATGAGCGTAAAGGTCACAGGCTTTGCCCGCTTTGCCCTGCTGGAAAAACTGGATACCCTGATGCATACCGGCGAGGGTACTCTGATGAAAAGGTATCTTAAAGCCGTTGATACTTTACCTGCTGCAGAAAAGGAAGAATGGCACCGGGTGCGCCACCGGGTGATGCGGGTATGTGAAGCGGGCCAGGCAAAGAAAGTAGGGGTGCTGATAGATGCGGAAGAAACATGGATACAGGACCCTGTGGATGCGCTGACCATCCTGATGATGGACACCTTCAATAAAGAAAGGGCCGTGGTGTACAATACCCTGCAGCATTACCGCCACGACCGGCTCCAATTTTTGAAAGATTCTTACGAGGCTGCTGCAGAAAGAAAATTCATCCTCGGGGCTAAGCTGGTACGGGGTGCTTACATGGAAAAAGAAAGGAAAAGAGCAGCAGAAAAAAACTACCCAGATCCTATACAGCCGGATAAGGAAAGCAGCGACCGTGATTATAATGACGGCGTAAAGTTCTGTATTGATAATATAGACAGGGTGGCACTTATTGTAGCCTCACATAATGAGTACAGTAATCTTTACGCTACGCAATTATTGCAACAAAAAGGATTGCCGCTGAATCATCCGCATGTACACTGGAGCCAATTGTATGGCATGAGTGATAATATTACTTTCAACCTGGCCCATGCGGGTTGCGGGGTTAGCAAATACCTCCCCTTTGGCCCGATAAAAGATGTGATTCCCTACCTGATGCGCCGGGCACAGGAGAATACTTCAGTAAAAGGACAGACGGGGAGGGAGTTGGGGTTGATAAAAAGGGAATTGAAAAGAAGGACAAGGTGATTTCGTTATTCAAATGAACGTAAAAAGACATACTATAAAAACTATCGGTCCTTTATTTTTTCTGCTATCCATTCCTTTATATTTTTTTCTTTTGAATCAAAGGCTACGCCAATACTAAAAATTTCCTTTTGTGGGTGCAAGTATTTTTGATAGTACTTTTTTTCCCTAATTTGGTCAATTGCTTCCCTGGCAGTAGTCAATTTAAATTCGAATAGAAAAACAGCATTATCAATTTCTATCATTGAATCTATCCTTCCTTTGTTAGTCTGTACTTCAGAATTTGTGCCAGATGAGATTAGGAAAAGTACAACATGGAATACGCTGTGAAAAAAAGCTTCCTCTTTTTTAAATAACTGATATGGGATGGATCCATATATAGTTTTCATACAGTTGAAAAAGGAGTCAAAATCAGCTAAGTAAAGGTATTCTTTTAACTGACTTACTCTGCTGTCAGCAGTTAAGGCAGAAAAGACTTTTGCGTTTTGATGAATGCTTTTTGGGGTCGAGCTATCCTTTAAAGATAGTTGCAGAATAGATTTATAATATTGGAGATGCTCATTAAGCTCATATTTAGTATATCGTTCAAGAGCCTGTTCTTTTTCTATTTCAATAATAGCAGAATTTATGAAAGTAAGCCGCTGTTGGAGTGAAATTTTTCTACAGGCTTTTACAATTGCTTCCACCCACCATTCAGTGAATATTTTGGTGAAGACATTGTGATAGGGTTCCCAGATTGTTTCATTCTTTTCAGCAATAAATTTTTCATATACTTCTTTTGTTGTGTCAAATTCACGGATATTTCCTTCCATGTCAATTAGCTGAATCTTTCCATGCGCCGTCCTATGCATGTTATCTTTCAAAAACCCCTCCCACCAGTCCAGTTTCATCTGATTGATGAAATAGCTATTTTCTGAAAACTCCCGCAGCGATTTTATTTTATTTACTGTTTCAGCATAATTACCTTTCTTAATCAACTTTTCAAAGAAGACTGTTATTTCCTCCGTTTCATTTTCACTTAGAATCTCTCTAAAATCTTTTCTGATCGATGGATATATCTGGCGCTCAAAAGCGGCTTGTTTGTTTTTCATAGCCTCCATTTTTGAAAAATACGTTATTAAGGCCTCGGCAAGAACTAATTTATTCCACCCGATTTTCACATTTGCTGATAGCTGACTTTACTCTATCATTTTTAGGTATTTTGCACCCTATGGAGCAGTTTCACGATTTAATGAGATATGTATTAAAAAATGGAGTGCTGAAGCAGGATCGTACTGGCGTAGGTACGTTGAGTTGCTTTGGTTACCAAATGCGCTTTGACCTGGGAAAGGGTTTTCCTCTGTCAACGACTAAGAAAGTACATACGAAATCGGTTTTTCACGAGCTTCTCTGGTTTCTGAAAGGGGATACTAATATCGCTTATCTGAAAGCCAATGGGGTTAGTATATGGGATGAGTGGGCTGATGAGAACGGTGATCTTGGCCCTGTATATGGCAAGCAATGGCGTAGCTGGGAAGGCGCGGATGGAAAAACAATTGACCAGGTATCTGAACTCATCGATCAAATAAAAAAGAACCCCGACAGCCGCCGCCTCATTATCAGCGCCTGGAATGTGGCCGATCTGCCAAAGATGGCCCTCATGCCCTGCCATAATATGTTCCAGTTTTATGTAGCAGAAGGAAGGCTGAGCTGCCAGCTATACCAGCGCAGTGCAGATGTGTTTCTGGGCGTGCCTTTTAATATTGCTTCGTATGCTTTATTAACGATGATGATAGCGCAGGTATGCGGACTGCAGCCCGGTGAATTCGTTCATACTTTTGGGGATGTGCATATTTACAGTAACCACATGGAGCAGGTAAAATTGCAACTGAGCCGGGAGCCTTTCCCATTGCCCACTATGAAGCTGAACCCCGAAGTGAAGAATATCTTCGATTTCCA
>CALSAT010000462.1:0-3355 GCA_943372905.1 Bacteroides fragilis
GCCTTTGGCAAAAAAGGACATGTACAGGCCGGTGGGTGCACCAAGAAACAATACCACAAAAACATAGATCTTGCCTGAAAAGCGATGAATAGCTTTCGACTTTTTCAGGATATATCTGGAAAACTGGATAAGGGCTGCGCCAATGCAAAGTGCACCTGCGGCAATATGAATGTAAAAGCAGGTGTTGTAAAAATTACTTTCAAAAAGAAAACTCCTTTCTTCGATAAAACTGAAGTCTTTACTGAAAGTAAAATAAGGAAGAGTATTGTAAATAAGTAAAAGGCTGAAACCGGCTACAGGTATCCAGAAGACCATCTGGTATAAAACCTTTACGGATTTTTGAAAGGTGAGAATTCTCGTGTTTTGCATACAGTGGTTTGTGATACTGCTTGGATGCTGCAGTGAAAACCTCTCCATAAAAGGCCGCTGTTAGTTATTTGTTAAAGGAATTTTACCAGTGGCAGAATCTTTACTAATTTCAGGGCCAACACACTGCTTATGATCTTCCGTAATAAATTGTTGCTGTTTGTTTTATCCCTGTGCTTCTCTGGAGTTATTTCTGCACAGGAAGCCGCCGCTTTAGATTCCCTAAAAAAAGCCTATGCCAGTGCTACCACCCCGGAAAGCAAAGTGAATTTGCTGGATGAAGTAAGCCGGGTAATGATGAATGTGAACCCTAAAGAGGCAGATGAGTATGGAAAGAAACTGATTGCTGAAGCAGAAGTATCAAGAGACCGTAAGCTGATGTTCACCGCATATTTATCAAATGGCATTCGTTGCACCTATCTTGCTAATCAAAAAGCATATTCGCAGCGGGCTATCGAGTATTATAATAAAGCGCTGGAGCTGGCACAGGAAAACAGGATGGATAAAGAAGCAAGCACCGCCCAAATGTATTTGGCCGGGGTTCACCTTATGTTGCCGGACAATGAAAAGGCCCTTTCTTATGCTATAGAAGCCAATGCACTGGCATCCTCTCTTTCTAACGATAGTCTGCTGGCAGAATCATACAATACCTATGGCCAGGTTTACAGGGCGCTGAACAAAAAGATTCTGGCCTTGAGAAACTTTCTGAATGCGTTGCGCATAGCTGAGGATATCAAGAATAATTCGCTGCTGCGCAACTGCTACCTTAACCTTTCCACGTTCTACAGCTCTATTGAAGACTATGACCGGGCGATAGATTATATGACCAGAGCATATAACAAGCTGGATGTGTTAACGGAGAGTAATGTGCCCTATATGCGAGTGATCTACCTTAATAATATAGGAAACCTCTTTGCCGGTAAGAAGAGTTATGATATTGCTATAAGTCACTTTGAACGATCGATCCGGATGGCTGATTCACTGAAATTTTCTACACTGAAATTACCTGGCTATGTAAGCCTGCTGAATCAATATCTGCGAATAGACGAACCACAAAAGGCCCTGGAATACATGAATTCAGCTGATGGGGATAATCTGAAAAAATACCTGACAAATTTCGGCATGGCCCCGGTTATTGACCAGGCCTACGGAATTATTTATACTGAACTTGGACGGTTTGATTCCGCCCGTATCTTTTTACAAAGAGCAAGGCCAATGTTTGAGAACAGTACCAATGGTAACAGTAAAGTCGGCTTTTATCAACAGATGGCAGATTTTTACCGGAAATCCGGAGATAAGAAAAAGGCGATAGAATATTATCTGCAGGTAAAAGAAATGAGTGAAAAGAACGGATTGCTGGAAAATGTTAAGGCTGCTGCTAAACGCCTAGATAGTTTGTACACTGAAACAGGTAATGTCGCCCTTGCCGGAGAGTATAAAGCTGTTTATTACCAGTATAAAGACAGCATAGAAGCCCTGAATAAAGAAAAAAAGCTGGCACAGATGGAGGTAGATGAGGAGCAGATACGACAGGACAAAAGGGTCAAAGAAGCGGCTAAAGAAGCAGCCGAATTGAAGCGGAGAAAGAATAATATTCAGTACATCGGCATTGTGATTGGTATCATTACCCTGTTTATAGGGCTGGTAGTGCTCGGCATGTTCAAAGTATCAGCAGGGGTGATAAAGGCGATCGGTTTTTTCGTCTTTATCATGTTCTTTGAATTTATTTTCCTGATCTTTAAAAAGAATATCTATTCGATCACAGAGGGAGAGCCCTGGAAAGACCTGGCTTTTATGATTGCGCTGGCTGCCCTGCTGGTGCCTTTGCACCACTGGATGGAGCATAAAGTATTACATTATCTTACCTCGCATAACCGGCTGACCGCTGCCGGAAGCCACATAAAAAACAAGCTTTTACGGCGAACAAAACGAACAGAGCAGTAGTGCAGAGCTTACCTTTGACAAAAATCGTAACCATTGATCGTAATTGATAATATATTAATAACAGAGGATGTAATAGATAAGCAGTTTGTCTGCGACCTGAACAAGTGCAAAGGGGGCTGCTGTGAGGATGGAGCCGCAGGTGCTCCGCTGAACAAAGAAGAACTGGAACTCATCAATGAACTGTTCGAGAAAGTGAAACCCTACCTTACAAAAGATGCGATTGCAGAAATTGAACGAAAAGGAAGATATGTGTATGATGCCGAATTTGAATGGGTGACACCTACACTGGACAGCGACAAAGAAATATGTGTGTATGGGGTGCGGGCGGAGAACGGCATTATCAAATGTGCTTTTGAACAGGCCTATACTGATGGAGTGATTTCCTGGAAGAAACCGATCAGTTGCCACCTGTACCCTATCATCGCCAAAAAAGGAAAGCACGGTGACTATGAAAGAGTGAACTATGAGCCGCGGGAAAAAATGTGTAGTCCTGGCTGCGCATTAGGAGAAAAGCTGAAAGTGCCCGTATACCAGTTTTTAAAAGAGCCGATAATCCGGAAGTATGGAGAGGATTTTTACAATGCCCTGGATACAATTGCAAAAGGAGAATGGGAAGAGATCGACTTTAAGGAGTGATGTATAAGTTGCCGGTAATGTATTACAAGTCTGTTGGTTATCCGGGTACTCTATAGTTTATAAGAGTTTTGATGCCATGAAAACCGGACGTACAAGTGAGTGACACAACAGGTGATGCCATGAAAAACTGTAGCTGGGAAAATAAATTACTGACCTGCATAAAATATTACTGTGAAAGAAATAGCTGCTGATTTTATTGCCAAGAGCACTGTAAAGGCGGCGGATAAGGAACACCGCCGAAAGATCAATTTCAATATTGGTAAGTACAATGCTGTGGTGCCACTGGGTAAAGAGCAATTTTCGGATATACACCTGGCCAGGGAAAGGGCCAAAAACATAAAGTGGAAAGCGATAGAGACACTGGATGTTCAATTGGAAACTTTTGAAACTGCCATAATGAAACGAGGCG
>CALSAT010000463.1:0-3346 GCA_943372905.1 Bacteroides fragilis
TACGTTCAGGCCAAGCACGGCATATGTTTTCAGTACGGATTCAAATTCATCTTTGCGTAATACCCCGTTATCTACAAATATCCCGAAGAGCCTGTCACCAATGGCCCGGTGTATCAGGGTGGCAGCTACAGTAGAATCAACTCCGCCGCTTAGTGCCATGATGACCTTGCGGTCGCCCACCTGTTTTTTTATTGCAGCTACTGTGTCGGTAATGAAATGTGCCGGGGTCCAGTCCTGCGAGCAACCGCAGATATTTACCAGGAAATTTTTGAGTACCGTTTTCCCTTCTTTAGAATGATATACTTCCGGGTGGAACTGTACACCATAAAGAGGAAAATCTGAATCCACACGGCCGTTTTCCGCCTTCCTGAAAGCAGCCACCGGAATGCTCTCCGTATCGGCCAGTAATTCAAAACCTTCGGGCAATTCTTTGATCGTATCGCTATGGCTCATCCATACCTGGCTCTGGGCTGATACGCCGCTGAGCAGCACATCTTCTTTCTTCGTTTGTAAAATGGCCCTTCCGTATTCCCGTTTATTACTTTTGGCCACGATGCCTCCGAAGCGTTTAGCAGTAAGCTGGGCACCATAACAGATACCCAGCACCGGTACTTTATTGATAAACTGCTGAATATCCACGTCCGGGGCATTCTCTTCATTGACAGAGCAGGGCGAGCCGGAAAGGATGATGCCTTTCAGGCCGGGCTCAAATTCAACCTGTTTATGAAAAGGGGTTATTTCGCAATATACATTGGCCTCTCTTACAGCACGGGCGATTAATTGGGTGTATTGGGAGCCAAAATCGAGGATCAGAATTTTTTCGGTCATGTAGTATTGAAATTGTAGAAAGGCTGTTGGCCTGCCTGCCCTGGTACTACCCGGGCGGGAGGAGTGCTGCGAAGATAAAAAAACAGGGCGAGGATTGCGGGAAAGGTTTGCACAGGTATATTTCAAATTTTCGCCGGGCCTTCAGGGTTTATAATAAAGGGAGATTTCCATTCCTTCGGTGAGGCCTGGCTGGCAGAAAAATGCTTGTTAAAGGAATGGGGGAGTTGCGAAAATTTCAAAAACACCCTGTTTCACTGTGTTTATAGGGCCGCTTACCTGCAAAATACTTGCCTGCTGACAGGCTCTGCCTATATTGTTCATTGCCTCTACATTGCTTCTTCATTGCTTGTTACTAGCCTGCAGACAGCACCCTAATTGCCTTTGCCCCCCTTTAGTGGTCAATAACAGGCCTTAATGAGCCTTAACGGGCCTTATCGGGAACCCAGCGCTCCTGCACACATTAGCCTGCAGCACCGTTTTCTACCTTGCTATTTGTCCTGCCAGTCAAATGAAAAAGGTTGTAACCCTGTGAGTAGCTGCGGCGTCAAACAGAGAAATCAATAATAAATCAACACAGGGGGCTGTAAAGCTTATTTTTGACCCTGCAAAACCAACCACAATGAAAAAAATAGTCTTCTTCGCCTTGCTATCGATAGTGATCTTTTCTTCTTGCGGCTTTTTTGGCGGCAAGCGAATCAAGGGTAATGGGGTGATAAAAACAGAAACCCGTTCAGCAGGAACGTTCACAGGTATTGATGTAAGTGGAGCGGCTGATGTTTATGTGAAGCAGGATTCGGTATATTCAGTACGGGTGGAAACAGACGAGAACCTGCTGGAGTACCTGATCATCGAAACCCAAAATGGCACCCTGAAGATCCATCAGAAAGAGGGCACTAACTTACAGCCTTCCAAACAGATAAAAGTATACGTAAGCGGACCTTCTTTCAAACGTTTCGACGCTTCAGGTGCCTGCGATTATTTTTCAGAGAACCTGATCAGCAGTACAGAAGCCATTTCAATCAATTTGAGTGGTTCATGCGATGTAAAGATGGAGCTTAAAGCGCCCAAAATAGATGCCGATCTTTCCGGGGCTGGTTCCGTAACGCTGAAAGGGGAGGCAAAGGATTTCGAGGTGGGTGGATCCGGCAGCACCAATGTACATTGTTTTGAATTGATGACCGAAAATACCAGTGTGCAGATATCAGGTTCAGGCAGTGCGGAAGTATTTGCCAGTGTAAAACTGGATGTGGGTGTCTCCGGTTCCGGCGATGTAAAATATAAAGGGAATGCTACGGTGAATCAATCCATCAGCGGATCAGGCAGTGTAAAGAAGGTGGAATAATTACTATACTTTACTATTTATTGAGGCCCTGCAATGCGGGGCTTTTTTTATGCCACCTGTTTGAGGTATTGGCAGTTCCGGGCAAAAAGCAGAACTTACGGCATAACCAAAACCTTCTGTTATGAGTTCCCGCAGGCAATTCATTAAAGAGTCATCTTTTGCCACCAGCGCCTTATTGCTGGCTTCATCTGGCTTTAATAATTTTTTTATTGGCAAAAAGCCAAAAGTGATCATCATCGGTGCCGGATTTGCCGGTTTATCAGCCGCTTATTATTTGCATAAAAAGAAAATCGACTTTGTCATACTCGAAGCCCGCAACCGCATCGGTGGCCGGGTGTTCTCTCATACGATGGATGAAAAAGAAAAACTCATTATAGAACTTGGGGCAGAGTGGGTGGGGAATTCTCATGAGCGGCTCCAGAATTTGTGTAATGAGTTTGGATTGGACTTGCAGAACAACCAGTTTGAATCGCACCTGATCTACAAAGGCAATTATTTCAAACCCGGCCAGTGGGATTACAGTGAAGAATGGAAAAAGAAGTTCCAGTCTATCATCGCCAATTATGAAAAAATGACACAAGCCGATAAAGTGAAGCTGGATAAAATGGATTGGTGGCGCTTCTTAGTAAATAATGGCTGTGAAGGAAGGGATCTGGACCTGAGAGAATTGCTCGACAGTACCGACTTTGGAGAAACTATCCGCAGTGTGTCTGCTTTCGCTGCTTTGGCAGAGTATGCAGAAAGCAGTGAGAAGAATGAGATGGACCTGAAGATAAAAGGGGGCAACAGTATGCTGGCAAAAAGTATAGCTGATAAGATCGGTCTGGATAAGATCAAAATGCAGCATGCTGTGAGCAGGGTGGTGCAAAATCTAAAAGGCGGCGTAACGGTGCATTGCAGCAACGGGGAAAAGTTCACCGGTGATAAGATCATTTGTACTGCGCCAACCTTTGCCGTTAAAAAAATAAAATGGGAACCGGGTCTCCCTGCCGATCAGGTGAATGCAATGAATGAATTGCAGTATGCCCGGATCAATAAAAATCCACTGTTATTCAGTAAGCGGTTTTGGAAAGAAGAGAACTTTGATATGATCACCGATCAGTCGCCGCATTATTTTTATCACGCCACAAAGAACCAGGATTCAAAGAAAGGGGTACTCATTTCTTATACTATTGG
>CALSAT010000464.1:0-3337 GCA_943372905.1 Bacteroides fragilis
ATAGCACCTCTTTCATACACGACGCTACCGTAAGCGCTGCTCCATATCTGTGCAGAAGTACCGGCATTGCCGTTCGGTATCCATACACTTACAGTGGATTGGGAAAGTGCTGAATTCTTAAAACCGGTTCTTATAGTAAAAGGATTTAAACCGAGGGCCGGACTTAGTTCACCGGCTAGCGCTTCGCTGTAACGGGCAAAGCCCTCTGCCAGCCAAAGATCATTCCAGGTCGCAAACGTTACATTATCTCCAAACCATTGGTGCATCAGTTCATGGGTCAATGTACGGGTACTTGTTAAAGAACCGGAGTTGATACCGGAGAATGTTTGATGTTCCATGCCGGCTGCGCCGAGAAGCCCGTCGTAGAAACCATGCTTTTCGTTCTTGAAAGGATAATCACTGAACTTACTGCTGAATGAAACTACTAAGGGATTGATCCGGTCCATCGCTGTCAGTATATTATTATAAGCTGTGGTTGTTTTTCCCTGGAAAAGATTATATACCACCTGTACTTCTGTGCCGCTTACATCTACCGAACGATAATAGCGGTTGAATTTGCCTACACAAACAGCCACCAGGTAAGAGGCGATCGGATAACGGGTCTTAAATACAAAGGAACGGGACGCATTACCATGAGTAGTAGAATCTACGAGTTTACCATTACAGGCTACCCAAAATGTATCAATCTCCGATGGGGATCCCCAGGGCACATTTACAGTAATGTCCATTGAATCTATCTTATCCTGCATGTCCGCTTTGCATGGCCACCAGTCACGGTCTTCGTATGATTCAGACAGTGTGGTAATGAAGTTGCCGGCCCCGCTGGCAGAAGATTTTTGATAACCCTGCGCTGCGCCGGATACAGCAGGCGGTACTCCCTGGTAATACATCACAAGTGAGTCAATAAAATCATTGGCAAGGGTGGCACCGAGGTTGATCGTTATGATGTTGCCAGAACGGGTAATATTCCCGGCTGGTAGTTTTGCATTACGGAAAATAACAGAATCAACTATAAGTACGCTTCTCAGGTCAAAGCTAATAGCCGTTACATTTGATTGAATGGTCTTAAAATTCGTTTGCACCGATCCCTTAATATATTTTGTTGAATCAGGATTGATGCGCCAGTATATCTTATGGTAGAGTACATCTATATTCGCACCGGTACCACTGGCACCCGTACTTTCGGTAAGGTCAGGACTGGTCACCGGGAAGTTGGCACCGGACCGGTGATAAAAGGGTTGCTCCTCCTGGGCAGATAAGTTATCTGCGAACAGAATAAAAAGTAAACAACAAAGAATATAGCAAGTAAGGTTAAGTGTTTTCATACTTAGCAGATGAAGTACGAAAATAAAGATTTTACATTGCTTTTAGAGCGGCTCAGAAAATTGACCTGTTTGTCTCCGGCATCAGATGTGAATGTCTGCCCCTACTTTGCCACGGCCATTTTTACTTTTTTATTTTTTATCTTTTGCTCTTTGATGAGCCGCAGCGTTTCATTCATTTTAATTTTTTTGATGGCTACAAAGGAGAAAAAATCTTTTACTTCTATCAATCCAATATCTTCTTTTTTCAACAAACCTTTATTAGATAAAAAGCCGACAATGTCAATTTTATTTACCTTGTCTTTTTTACCTGCTGCAATGAACAGGGTGGACCATTGGGGTTTATCAGGAATAGGGGCACTGGCAGGCAACTCTATTTGTTCAGTGGAAGGATCGATGTAATCGGGCAGTTTTTCTTCGGGTGACAAGATGAGGATCGCAGTACCGCTGGCTTCCATTCTCGCAGTCCTGCCATTCCGATGGGTAAAAATATCTTCACTGCCAGGGAGGTGATAGTGAACGATGTACCGGATATTGGCAATATCTAATCCTCTTGCAGCAAGGTCTGTCGTTACCAGCACATTACTTGTACCATTCCTGAATTTGCAAAGTGCCGCATCCCTTTCCTGCTGTTCCATCGCACCATGGTAAAATACATTGACAATATCTTTATCCTTTAAAAAGGCGCTGGTACGTTCTACCGATTCCCGGTGATTGCAAAAAACGATCGTGGAGCGGTTTCCGAGCATACAGATCAGGCGGAAAAGTGTTTCCAGTTTATCCTTTCCATCACTGAGCAGGGTTTTTACAGCCAGCCCTGTATCAGAATCTTTATCCCCCAGGAAATCCAGTTTCACCAGATCATCGGCCCCGATGAACGAAGGTATCTCCACAGCTTCTGTAGCGGAAGTAAGTATTCTTTTGTTCAGCCCTTTCAAAGATCCGATGATAAAAGACATTTCTTCCAGGAAGCCCAGTTCGAGTGATTTATCAAATTCATCCAGCACCAGAGTCTCGATAGTGTCAACAGTAATATTGCCCCTGCGGATATGATCCGCCAGTCGCCCGGGAGTGCCTACCAGCAGTGCAGGCGGTTGCAGCAGGTTGTTCTCTTCTGTTTCTCTTTTATGTCCTCCGTAGCAGCAGGTTATTTTAAGACCGGTGCCCATGCTTTTGAAAACCATTTCTATTTGCAAGGCCAGTTCACGGGATGGAACTATAATGATGGCCTGCGAAGTGGGTTTATCTGCCCGCAATGTGTTTACCAAAGGCAACAGGAAAGCCAGTGTTTTGCCCGATCCGGTGGCTGACAGTAACAGCACATTATTATGCTCTGTTATTGTAGCAATGGAAGCCTGCTGCATTTCATTCAGCGCCTTAATATTCAGCCGGCTTAATATGTTTTCGGTAGAAACTTTATTGGTGGACATAAGCGCAAAAGTAGGGTAGTTCAACTTATCGGCAGCAGATACTCCAATCCTGTCTGTTTCTCACTTTCCGTGAAATGGTCAGTTGCCGTATGTTTTCTTAGTCCGCTTCTTTTTAATGCCTGCCAGTTTTCTTTCTGTTGCTGTTTCCGGAGTAATGCTTTTCTTATCCGATGGAAAGTGAGGAAAGCCTGGAAAGTCCTGGTCAATATGTCTGTCAGGGTTGGTGGGTACTTCCTCTTCTTTTTTAAGGGCTTTCGGTTTGGTTGTCATTTTATGCGGATATGTTTGATTAATAGTAGTGTCCCGTTTTGTAAATTAAGTTTCATACAAAGCTGCGTCTCAGTAGCGCAGAATAATTATACAATAAATAGTAATAGTTCTATCATTCACATATACACGCTGGTATGAGCAGCATATAGCCTACATTGTACTGGTCAGCACTATGGATCGTCACAGTAACATCCTGCCTCTGCAAAGCAGTTTGTTTTTATGCGCTGATGTTGCACTGCAATTACAGCAAGCAGTATCAATTTGTCATCTTAAAATGTATATATGAAAAAGAAGTTCTTTTTAAAAGCACTGCAA
>CALSAT010000465.1:0-3328 GCA_943372905.1 Bacteroides fragilis
TGCAGGTATAGGCGTGGGAGGAAAAGGCGCCAGTGATATTGCTGAGTTTGCAAAAAGTCCCCGGGTAAATATAGTAGCCCTCTGCGATGTGGATGACCGCCAGGCAAAAGGATCGGTGCAGAAATTTCCCAAAGCCCCTTACTACCGCGACTACCGGGAAATGCTGGAGAAAGAAAAGAATACCATAGATGCGGTGTCGGTATCCACTCCTGACCATACCCATGCAGTGGCAACCCTGGCAGCGATGCAACTGGGTAAACATGTATATACACAAAAGCCACTGACGCATAATATTTTTGAAGCAAGAATGCTGACCGAGGCAGCAAAGAAATATAAAGTGGTCACACAGATGGGCAACCAGGGCGGCTCCGGTGATGGGGTACGCCAAACCCAGGAGATCATTAATGCCGGCTGGATCGGTGAAGTGGTGGAAGCACAGGCCTGGACCAACCGCCCGGTATGGCCGCAGGGCATTCCAACGCCTACCGGGAAGTTTGATGTGCCCAAAG
This sequence comes from Bacteroides fragilis, assembly GCA_943372905.1. Taxonomy (GTDB): domain Bacteria; phylum Bacteroidota; class Bacteroidia; order Chitinophagales; family Chitinophagaceae; genus JJ008. Next base: position 510 of record CALSAT010000465.1, read on the forward strand.
AACTGGATTGGGACCTTTGGCTGGGGCCCGCAAAGAAAATTGACTATAACCCCGCCTACCTGCCGTTCAACTGGAGAGGCTGGTGGGAATTTGGTACTGGCGCATTAGGTGATATGGCCTGTCATGTGATGGACCCTATTTACCGGATATTGCCTATTGATTATCCGGACTCTGCTGAATGCAGTGTGGCAGTGGTATGGAAAGAAATGTGGAATGATACGCAGAACCTGGATGCCTGCCCGCCGGCATCGATCATTCACCTCAATTATCCGCGGAAAGATGGAAAAGGAAATATTAAAGTATCGTGGCATGATGGCGGATTGCTGCCGGAGCGGCCGGATGAACTGCTGCCGGAAGAAAAGTTTGGCAGTTGGGACGGCGGTGTACTGTTCATTGGCACCAAAGGAAAATTGCTGACAGATTGCTACGGTGCCAATCCAAGAATGTTGCCCACCACACTGATGAAAGATAAGAACCCTGCACCGGAGACAGTAAAGCGGGTGCCTGAAGGCCATTACCTGCAATGGGTGAATGCCTGTATTGCCGGACACGGTAATGCAACAACCAGTTCACCGTTTGAATACGCCGGGCCATTTACAGAAAGTATATTAATGGGCAACCTGGCCATCCGCAGCTGGATGATGAAGAACCCGAAACTCAAAGGATGGGATGATAAATACCTCGGCCGTAAGAAATTGATATGGGATGCGAAAAACATGAAGGTGACCAACTTTGATGAAGCCAACCAGTTTGTAAAGCGGGAGAACAGGGCAGGGTGGAAGATGTAGAGAAGTTACGAGGTATGAGGTATGGGTCACGAGTTGTGAGTTACGAGTTCTCACAGTTGGAGAATCATTATAGCTGCGCATCCTGTCATATTTGCCATAAGTTATAAGTATCGGGTAGTTACCGAAAGCAGAAAGATGTTTCAATCTTTCAGTCTCGTAACTCATAACTCAAAACTCGTAACTAGTCCTCAATCCAGCAGCTTTACCAATTCCATCAGTTCAGCCTGTTTGTATTTTTCTTTGTCTGTGGTAAAGCATTTGCTGAACTCCTCCAGCAACATCTGGATCACCTGTTTATTCTTCTGTGGTTTGTAATAAGAAGGCACAGAAGGAACAGCGATACGTTTGAAGTAATTATCAACATCATGCTGAGAAAACACCTGTCCCGAAGTGGGGTCTATAAAGAATTCAATTTTATGTACCGGGTTGGGCAGGCTGTCATCTGAATAGCCGGGTTTGAAATAAGCCAATATAAATTGTTTGGGAATGTTAACTGCCTGCACAGGAATATCCAGCAGCTCGCACAACACCAGGAATAAAATACCATTGCCTATTTGGTTCCCTCTTTTTGCTTCCAGTGTTTTATGCAGCAGAAACTCGTTGGGTTCTTTGTAAGAAGTTTCTCCCCCTGTCAGCCCGAAATAACTATACAAGATACTCGTCACACATTTGATCTGCTCCAGCGGAGTAAGATAATTGTTCAGTTCCAGCCAGATATTGCGGCGTATCTTTTCCACTTCCTGTAAAACAGGAGTGGTGGACATTTCCGGGTACTGAAACTTACCGGAGAGCATGGCACCCAGCATCAGGTCGTGATGACCGGATAAACTCCATTGACGAAAATCTTCCGTAAGGTCGGTATAATGAAGCCGGTGAATCAGCATCTCTATGCGGTTCTGCACTTCTTCATTGGGAGTGGTTTCCCACAGGTGTTCCAGGTTGGGGATGATGTTCTTGCCGTAATCAACGATCTTATTGGAAACTAAACCGAACACTTCTTCATCCGGATCATCGATCAGGGTAAATAAGGCAGATATTTCATTGTTAGTTTCCATGGAAGTGATTCCTGCACAATATCTCTATTGCCGGTGAAATGAAATAGTTAAACTTTTCCACAGATGGGGATAGGGGTGATCGCTTTATCAGGCAATGAGTTTGATTTTTCTTTCTGTTAGTCGAATGTTTTATGTTTGATACATGAAATCATTTCTTTTATTGCTGCTTTCTTTTTCATTGGTATTCACTTCCCGGTCACAGACCAACGACTTGTTTAGAATCAATAAAGACAGTACTGGTTATAACCTCACCCTGAAAGGTGCATCTCACCTGGCATCATTACCGCTGAAATGTATCACACAGGAGTTTCCCAATAAAACAGGGCACACTTCAGTAAAGGACAGTGATCATGTATTGCTTCCCCAGCAATTGCATCCCACTTTCTATGGTTGCTTCGACTGGCATTCTTCCGTTCACGGGCATTGGATGCTTATACGCTTGCTGAAAGAATTTCCTCAGTTGCCGGAGGCCGCTACTATCAGAGCAGCACTGCACAAAACGATCACCACAGAAAATATTCTGAAAGAAGTAAATTATTTTAACCTGCCGCTGACCAGTTCCTGGGAACGTACCTATGGCTGGGCCTGGATACTGAAATTAGATGAAGAACTCCTTGGCTGGGATGATGCGGATGGTAAACAATGGAAAGAAGCGCTGCAGCCGCTGACGAATAAGATCGTTGCGCTGTGGACAAAGTTTTTGCCTAAACAAACCTATCCTAACCGTACCGGTGTGCATCCAAACACTGCCTTTGGGTTAGTGTTTGCGCTGGACTATGCCCGAGCGGTAAAGAACACCGCTTTTGAAAAAGCGATCATGGATGCCGCGAAGGCTATTTATGTAAAAGATAAAAATGTACCTGCTCTGTGGGAACCAAACGGTTCTGATTTTCTGTCGCCTGCCTTAGAAGAAGCCGACCTCATGCGAAGTATATTATCACCGAAAGAATTTACAGCTTGGTTCAGCCAGTTCATT
>CALSAT010000466.1:0-3323 GCA_943372905.1 Bacteroides fragilis
GCCGTGTGCAATAAGTGTAAGAAGATGGCTGAAAAGGGACTGTTTCATCACTTCAGCTTTTATTTCGGGGTATTTAATGAGGATTGCGGACAACGGGTTGCCAGCCTCTTCAAACAATGGTTGCGGAAAAAGCCCAATAAAAAACCCCGGACAAGCCGGGGCAAATACTGCTGGGCGGGGGAAAGGTTCAGGCAATCTCATCAGCTAATGGAAAATCAATTTCAAAGCCGGTGAGGTTATGAATGTAATTGCTGATGATCTTATCGCCCACCACGATGACCACATCTATCATATTGGCTTCTGTATAGCCTGCGGCAAAGAAAGCTTCTTTGCTGTCGGTGGTGGCACGGCCACGATTGGTTACTACTGAGGCGGTGAATTTTGTCAATGCATCATATTTTTCATTGAAAGGAGCGGAACCGCTGCGAACAGCTGCGATCTGTTCTTCGGTGAAGCCATTCATTTTGCCGATGACAGTATGGGCAGACTGGCAATAGCGGCAGCCATTGAGCTGGCTGGTAACCAGATTTACGATCTCTCTTTCTTTTCCGCTTAAGGTGCTTTTTCGGTTTTGAAATGCCAGGTAATCAGCGAGGGCGGTTTCATTCTTCGCAAAATAGGCATAGAGATTAGGTACAAAGCCAAGCTTTTTATGGAGGTTGTCGAAAATGGCCTGGTTGGCTGATGAAACATTTTCTTTGGTTGGAACAGTGAAGGTCCTTTGTTCAAGCGTTGTCATGGAATGTTGTTTTAATAATTGATGTCATTATTGACAACACAAAACTGCACTGAACTGCTTCTTTAAAAAATGAACCAGGTCAAAAAAAGAGGTTGATGTAGTTCAAGTTTTCTTCTTTGTTTTTTTATTCCTGATGCGGGATAAGAATTCGGTGGTCATACCCAAGAAGGAAGCCAGGGTATATTGGGGTACCCGTTCTGCAATTGCTCCATACTTGCCTATAAAGGTTTCATAGCGTTCTTCGGCAGTTTGGGTCAGGTTGGCGATAATTCTTTGCTGCATAAATGCGGCTGTTCGTTCTGCTCTTATCCTGAAGAATGTTTCAAAACTATGATTGGCTTTTTTTAACGCCGCTTCTTTTTCATGCTCTATCTGCAGGATCGTACTGTCTTCCAATGCCACTACAAACATGGTGGCGGGCTGTTGCAGTATATAGCTGTTATAGTCGGTGATCCACCAGTCATCAATGGCAAAAGCTATGGTGTGGTCATATCCCTTGTCATCCACCACATAAGCCCTGAAAGCTCCTGTCATTACATAGTTTCTGTGACGGGCTGTGAAGCCGGGTTGAACTATGAACTGTCTCTTTTTTACTTTCAGCGCTGTAAATGCATTGCTGAATTGTATAGCTTCCTCATCAGTTACCGATACGGATCTTTTTATATAGTCAATTATTACGCTATTGTCCGGCATTGGTTGAAGGTATTAAAGTTTTAGAAAAATATGGATGGTATGGGTTGTTGTCAGCTTTTGGCTATGACAGTATGTTCTCTTTATTGCAGCGTACGGGCAGCCATTGTCATTGGCGAAGGATAGAAAAGCTTTTCAGTACGTATGTATTCCCGTTCGTATGGCGGGCCCTGATACATTCAAACCATGTGGTGCCACCGGCTGATGTTTGGTTCAATGCAGACCGGGCTGCTGTTGTAATAGCGTTTCCCTGTACGGGTACTTCTATTATATCATCACCGGATTCTGTAATGAGTAAAAAACTTACCACCTCGTAGTTATCGTTCAGCGGGCGAAGTATATACCCGGGAATAGAGGAGCCTCCATAGCAAATAATGAAACCGGGCCTGGAAGGGGAACTATCGCGGCGGGTACTGTCATTGGTTCGGGTGAGGGTATCTATTACCACATCCAGCATTACATTGGTACGGCAATTCTTCTCTGCGGGCCATTGTGCTGCGGAGTGCAGGGAGAATATGAGCAGGAGGAATGAGAAGTATGATCTCATATTCCTTTAACGGGGGCCGGGCTGCTTTATTTTTTTGCCGGTTGGATTATTATGGAGACGGCCTCGAGCAGCTCTTCCAGTTTTTCGGCAAAGACGGCAATGGCATTTCGTTCTGCCGCTTCGGCGAATTGAGAGTTGGGCGTTGTTAAGGCAGTCTGCAACCAATCTGCGAGCAGGGCCCGGCTCTCATATAAATGAAAGTCGATGAAGAATTCCCGTAATACTTTTAATGGGTCCTGCAACTGGTCCGGCGATAAACGGATGGGGTTGTTGTAGAAGTCTTTATTTTGTTCAAACACATTCATCGTCGGGTGGATTAAAGGGTTGGTAAAGTGGTGTAGCTGGCGGACAAAAAAGAACTGACGGAACGGGGATCAAGCTTTCAGCCGGGGGGCTTGCGGCTAACTGCTTGTTTATTCTTACTTTTAAGCATATTTTTAAAGCTAATATATCCAAAATAAAATAGATATATTGATATATCCAAAATTTTGTATCATTTTTTTGATATTTCTAATTTTAAACTGTGATCTTTTTATCCCGTAACCTGGTGTTTCTCTTGAAGAAATTTGGCGCCACACAGGCGCAACTCGCTATTTATTGCGGCGTAAGCCAAAATTCCATTTCCAACTGGATCAATGAGGTGAGCAGTCCGAATGTGCCGGCGCTGATGAAGCTTTATCAATTTTTTGGGGTTTCGCTGGATGCCCTGGTGCTGACGGACCTGGAAAACAGCGATATTGATTTTACCGAACACATTGAAGATTTTAAAGAAAGCGGTAATGCGGGCGGCAGAGCAACGGGCAAAACCATACCGGTGGCGAAGGCATATTTTACCGGCGATACTGGCAGCAGCATTGTAAGCGAGCCGGACCCGGTGGCCAACTGGGCCATCATGGGCCAGTTCAAAGAGGTGCATCGCAAACTGGATGTACTGATCGATCACCAGGAGAACTACGCCGATAAGAAAGGGGTGAAGAAATAGCAAAGTAAGCGTATGATGATTTCATTGTGCCGGTTTTAAACAGAAAGACTTTTATAAAGGAGTTTAAGATTGCTTTACATACTGCAAAAGAAAGTTATGATAACCAATTGAAGTTGTAAGCATTGGTAGTTATGATCATAAAAGGCCGCTATTATCATAAGCAAATGGATAGGTAAATTGTAGTAAACGGATTACATTACTCCTGCGATCATCAAACGATTTCCAACCTGTTAAAAAAAGTTAAGATTCTCTGTCTTTGCTCTCTCTTGACATTTGTCAATCCGTTTTTATACTGTTCAAAATAGTTTAGTGTATTCAATCACCAAAAACACTTTATTATGAAAACAGTAATTACACAATCAACA
>CALSAT010000467.1:0-3314 GCA_943372905.1 Bacteroides fragilis
GTGATCTGAAATATAATGTTGATTTTAAAAATGTGTATGCTACTGTATTGAACAAATGGCTAAAGGCGGATGATAAATCTATATTGGCCAAACAATATGAGTATATGAATTTTATATAGCTGATTATGACCCGTATCCGGACGCAAAAAGCACCCTGCTGAAAAAAACAGGGTGCTTTTTAATTATAAAGGTAAAGACCGACAACCTGAAAAGAGTGATTATGCTTTCTTCAAAACATTTACCACTAATAATAAGGCTAACGCACCCAATGCGGCAATTAAAATACTGCCACCGATTCCACCGCCGATATGAATACCAAGTTTAGGCATCAGCCAGCCACCGATTACTCCGCCGATGATACCGATAATGATATTACCCAGAAGGCCAAAGCCTTCTCCTTTAAATACCAGCCCGGCCAACCAGCCGGCAATAGCTCCAATAGCAAGAATAATAAGGATTGTGGTTCCGTCCATAAATTTTTTATTTAGTAGTTAAAAACTATACCAAACCGCTAAACAAACTAATTGTATCTACAGACAAGAACTTTTCTATACTTCTTTTCTTTTTGAAATGGCAATTTTATACAGTATATAGCCCATTAATGCAAAGAAAGCTACGCCCAGCCATTTATAACGTTCAACTCCTAATGAGCTGGTAAGGCCATGTTCCGCATTTACATCTCCCAGGCTGCTGTTGATGCTGGGAATAGAAGATAAGATGGCCACCAACACACCTGCTAAGGCACCTCCTGCCACCAAACCTGTGGCGAATAAATTACCTTTTCCCAGATCTTCCTCTTCTGCTGATACTTTAATATTCTTCTTTTTCTGCCTCCACTCTACTATGCCGCGGATGGCTCCGCCAATAAAGATGGGGAGTGTGGTTGATAAAGGCAGGTATATGCCAATAGCAAAACTCAATGCTTTGATACCGCATAGTTCCATTACTATCGCAATGAAAACACCAACGAGTACAAATTGCCAGTCGAGGTTAAATGAAAGGATACCTTTTATCAATGTGGCCATTAATGTTCCTTGAGGAGCAGGATAAGTATCAGTACCGATCGCATGTTCAATTCCCTGTGCTGCCATAGCGGCAGTAGGAGTATCAAGTATCTTAATAGTGGCGCCAATTGCCAGTGAAGAAACGATAGCTCCTACAAAGAGTGCAATTTGCTGGTTTCTCGGTGTAGCCCCTACGAGGTACCCGGTTTTCAGGTCTTGTGAGGTGGCTCCTGCATTGGCAGCCGCAATACAGATCATACCTCCCACAACAAGGGCCATTGGTTCATACACATGGCCCGTCCATTTTACTGCAATAAAGATCAAACAGGTCCCCATTAATGTAGCAATGGTCATGCCGCTGATAGGGCTATTGGAGGACCCGATCAAACCCACAATTCGTGAAGCAACGGTAACAAAAAAAGCCCCAAAAATGATGACTAACAATCCCAGTAATAATTTACTTCCGATGTTGGTACCAGGGATAAGTGTATTAGGTAGCAATGCGATCACCAGTAATAAAACAAGACTGCCAATGCCCACCACTTTTATAGAAAGATCTCTTTCTGTTCTCGGAACTACGGTCTCAGCAGCACCAGTTCCTTTTTTCAATGAACCCATGCTTCCTTTAAAAGAAGAGATGATAGTCGGTATGGTTTTTATTAAAGTGATAAAACCACCCGCAGCTACAGCGCCTGCACCGATCTGCCGGATATAAGCACGGTAGATGGCTGATGACCAATCCCCAAAATTATGTGTGGCCGGGTCCCATGAACCGGCATTACCCGGGCCCGGCTTGGCAAGATCTGTAATATAGCCAAGCTTATGCAACTGACTTGCTATTACATCAGCGCTTACCACCGAAGAGAGTAAAGGAATTAATACAAACCAGCTTAATACACCACCTGCCACCAGTATACCGGCAATTTTTGGCCCAATGATGTAACCGACACCCATGTACTCGGGAGTGATCTCGCCACTTATTCTGGCGGATGGAAAGATTTTATTTGTTTGCTTAGTAAAGAAGGCTGGTGTTTCAGCCACAACATGAAATATTTTTTGCAGCATGGCATAGGCAAAAGCAAAACCTAAACCCATGAAAGCTGTTTTGGCAAAGTCACCTCCTTTTTCACCAGCTTTTAAAACAGAGGCGCAAGCCGTTCCTTCAGGATAGGGAAGCGTACCATGTTCCTGTACTATAAGCGAACGACGAAGGGGGATCATCATTAATGTTCCCAGGATACCACCAAAAATTGCCAGTACAAGGATGGTAAAGTAGTTGAAAAAATTAGCAGAGGTTGGGTCACTTAAAAATAAAAAACCCGGCAGGGTAAATACAACGCCAGCAGCAATGCTTTCTCCTGCCGAACCTGTTGTCTGAATGATATTGTTTTCAAGAATAGTTGTTTTTAAAAACCGTCTGCCTAAGGTGATCGCAATTACGGCGATGGGAATCGACGCAGATACCGTCAGTCCTGCTTTTAAAGCCAGGTAAACAGTTGATGCTCCGAATATGATCCCAAAAATCGCTCCTGTAATAATTGACTTGATTGTAAGCTCAGCCATTTTTGACTCAGCCGGTACAAACGGCTTAAACTTGGTTTGCTCAGACATGGCAGTAGTTTTTTGTTACGGGAAGATAAGAAAAAAGGTGACGAATAAGTTTCATCACCTTTCATTCAAATAGTATTGTCAGTAGGTTAGTTCACCCCTTTTTCTTTCATTACTCTATTCAGCCAGCGGAGCAGCACAAATAAAAATACCGCTGCAGCACCTAATAAAATAAAGTTCAGCCAGAAATAATCCGCTTTATTATCATACTGATCCCATTTGCTGGCCAGTATCCCACTGAGTTTATTGCCAATGGAAGTAGAGAGGAACCAGCCGCCCATCATCAATGAAGTAATACGGACGGGACTTAATTTGGACACTAGTGATAATCCCATCGGACTTAAAAACAATTCACCAATGGTGACTACGCCATAGCTGCCAATTAGCCACCACACACTTACTTTTTCACTGCCGTTGCCACCAGCTTTTACTGCCGCAATCATTACCAATACCGATAAGGCAGATATTAATAAACCGAAAGCAATTTTTGTAGGAGTGCTTGGTTCTTTTCCTTTCCGGCGCAGCCAGGTAAATAAGGCTACTACTAATGGTGTCAAAGCCACCACCCAAAACGGATTGATGGATTGGCTGAGACTGGGCAACCAGGCTTTCACCGTTTCGCCTTCCCGGGGCAATTTATCCTTTGGCACATTGAGGAAATAGGAAGGGTAGCCCAGCTCTTTCACTTCTTTACCATTCTCT
>CALSAT010000468.1:0-3311 GCA_943372905.1 Bacteroides fragilis
CAAAAGAAGTCCAGCGGAAAGGCTTATCGATCAGCAAAACAGTTCCTTCTTCAAAACCGGTCTTTGTATAATTCATGGGAGCAAATGTAAGGCTTCTTACCTCGTACTTTTGACCTAGATCGACATCCTCGTTTTCAGTTCCAGGTATTTATTTACCGTATTCACTGTCAGATTTTCCGGTGTGGTAAGGATGGAGGGAATGCCATGCTTGTGCAGTTCTTTTACCATCAGCCTTTTCTCAAAGGCAAATTTTTCGGCAATGGTTTTTATATATATTTCTTCCAGGGAAGAGGCACTCTTTTCCACCAGCGATTTCAATTCTGTGTTTTCAAAGAACACTACGAGCAATAAATGATACTTGGCGATCTTCTTCAGCGCTGCCATTTCCCGCTGCAGGCTTTCCATTGATTCAAAATTGGTAAAGAGGATCAGCAGGCTGCGATTAGTAACTCTGTTGCGGATAACAGAGAACAATTTTTCGAAATCAGATTCCAGAAAATCCGTCTTTTGGCGGTACAATGTCTCCAGAATCAGGTTCATCTGTGTTGACTTTTTATCCGCTGTCAAAAAAGTATCGAGGTTCTTTTCAAATGTAATGATACCAGCCTTGTCCTGTTTCACCAGGGCGACATTGGATAATACGAGAGATGCGTTCACGGCATGATCAAGCAGCGTCAGCCCGTGAAAAGGCATTTTCATTACCCGTCCTTTATTGATGAGGCAATAAATTTGCTGGCTTCTTTCATCGGTATAATTATTTACCATCAGGGCATCCTTCCTCGCTGTTGCCTTCCAATTGATAGTGCGGTAATCATCCCCCCGTACATATTCCTTTATTTGTTCAAACTCCATACTGTGCCCTATCTTCCTTATCTTCTTAACGCCGGCCTCCTGCAGGCGATTACTCACTGCCAGCAGTTGATAGCGTCGCATCTGAACATATGATGGATATACTTTCACCGTCTTCTCCGCCGGGAAAATATAGCGGCGTTTCACCAGTTGCAGTGGCGCATGTACATATACATTGATGTCGTGAAATACATATTCACCGCGGGAAGAAGGGGTGAGAGAATATTCAAGCGTATATTTTTCTTCTCTGCTAATGGACACCCTTCTGATCCATTTCCTTTCCTGGAATTGCACGGGTAACTCATCTATTATACTGGCCTGGATGGCAAAACCATACGCATTGTTGAGATAAATCTTTACTTTATTCGGATCGCCTATACTGAAACGGTCCGTCACCTCTCGCTCGGCAGCAAGGCCTTTCTTATTTGAATAAACAAGTAAGGCATCTACCGCCACCGCAATGGCGAGCAATAGCAATATCACCCCGCCGATTCGATAAAGCGCCGGTTCAAAATAACTCGCCACAAATACTACCGCCGCTCCCCCGGCGATGTAGTAAACGAGGTTGTTCAGGTAGAAACTCTTTGTCAAATTTTTATCAAGTATTACTTAATTACTATTAGATACAACATCATCTCGGCACATCCATTCCTTGTATGATCTGTTTGATCACATCATCTTCTGTTATTCCTTCCATCTCTTTATCAGGCGATAAGATGATACGGTGGCGAAGTACCGCAGGTACGATGCCGAGAATGTCTTCCGGTGTCACAAAGTCCCGGCCCTGCATAGCTGCCATTGCTTTTGACGCATTCATGATTGCCAGTGACGCTCTTGGCGAAGCACCTAAATAAATGGATTTATGATTCCGTGTATTATGAATGAGTTTCGCAATGAACTGCAGCAGTTTTTCTTCGATGATCTGCATCTTTATCTGTTTTCGCAAAGCCACCACCTGTTCAGCCTGCAGGGCAGGATTTATCATATCCATTGCCGTATTATTGCCCATGGTATGAAACTGACTCAGCATCGCCATTTCTTCCGTTTCGCTTGGATAGGGTACTACGATCTTGAAAAGAAAACGGTCAAGTTGTGCTTCCGGCAGACGGTAAGTACCTTCCTGTTCTACCGGGTTTTGTGTAGCCAATACCATAAAAGGAGCTGACATTGCGTAGGTCTTACCATCCACGGTGGCTTGTCTTTCTTCCATTATTTCCAACAGGGCTGACTGGGTTTTAGCTGGCGCCCGATTGATCTCGTCCACCAGAACGATATTACTGAACACCGGGCCCTTCTTAAATTCAAAACTTGCCTCTTTTGGATTAAATACGGGTGTTCCCAGCACATCTGATGGCATCAGATCGGGTGTAAATTGTATCCGGGAGAAACCTGCATTTACACTTTTTGCCACGAGTTTAGCTGTAAGCGTTTTAGCAACCCCGGGTACTCCTTCTATCAGTACATGCCCATCCGCCAGCAAACCGGCGATGATTAGCTTTACCATCTCATCCTGGCCTACAATTATTTTCTTGATCTCATTCCGAATTGACATTACAGCATCATTCAAGGCTGACAAATCGGTCCGGGGTTGAAAAATCTGATCTTCCATATTCTTTATTTTATGTGGTTGTATCCGGCTACACTATGCAAACCGGTTATGCTTTTTGATAAAACGTTTCAAGTTGTTTATGAAATTCTGACAGTTGCTTATCGCTAATGGCCGGTGCATCATCCAGGTATTTGATAAATGATACGACACCACGGATCTCATAATCCGGCACACCCGATTTATACTGCAAAGCCCTGATAAAATCTTCATCCATATTACTGGTGGGCAATTTATATTTTGCTCTTACATGCTCCTGGAAATAAGCCGCCATCTTACGACTCAGGTTTTTGTGATTTGCCTTATCATAGTACAGCCGTCCGATGGTCTTTACAAACTCCAATGAATCGTTCCGCGGCTTTGCCACTACCGGAATGTAACGCTGCTTCCGTCTCATTTCCAGCAGTACATACAACAACAACAGCAAGATCAATATCCAGAAAGCTGCACGAAAGGGTTTGTCACCTGCATCATTCTTAGTGTTCATCAGCACAGTAAACCATCCTTTATTCCTGTTATTATTTCTCCGCCGCTCGCCCTTGCTCATATAATATTCATCCCACGCAATTTTTGTAACAGTTGGGTCTATCACAGACATCACCATTTCGTAGTACTGAATATTATTCTTATGAAGTAAAAAATAATTACTGAATGCCAGCGGTGCCAGGTGCAGGTAAAAATTTCCTTTACCTGCTTTCAAATGAATGAAATTGGTAACCCCTGCCCCTCCTTTGCCCAGTTCATTTGTAATATCCTTATCGGTTCTGGTGAAAGACGAACTGAAATTTCTTCCGGGATAGTAGAAAATGGAATCAGCCGGGAAAAATGGTTTTTGCAAACTGATACTCAGGCTGTC
>CALSAT010000469.1:0-3309 GCA_943372905.1 Bacteroides fragilis
CTGCTCATGTACGGGAAGAATGGAACGATACACTTACAGGCGCAGCGCATGCAGTAATGGTGCCTATGCAAAAAGCTTTATGGAGCCGTACTTCACACAACTATGCAGGCTATAATACCAATATTCCGGACCAGTTCAGAATGGAACAGTTTGAAACGGAGTTTACCAAAATGTGGATTGAAGGAAAAGAAGACTTACCCCGGTTGATAACCATGCAGGTGCCCAATGATCATGGTGCTGGTGCAAGACCGGAGGATGGTTATCCCTATGTTCATTCCTACATGGCAGATAATGACCTGGCGGTAGGAAGAATATTGCATTTTCTTTCCCGTACCAAATACTGGAAGAATATGCTGGTGATCATTACAGAAGATGATCCGCAGGGCGGAGTGGACCATGTGGATGCGCACCGCAGCATACTTATGATGGCCGGGCCTTATGTAAAAAGAAACTATGTTTCACACACACATGCTAATTTTGGGTCTATACTGAAAGTGATCTACAATATTTTGAACATAAATTATGTAAACCAGTATGACGTGACTGCCTCACTTTTGCAGGATTTTTTCACTTCCACTCCAGACTATACTCCTTATGATCTGGTGTTTCCTGATACAAGAGTGTTTGATCCGCAAAAGGCAATGGACCGATATAATAAGAATATTGACTGGCGAAAAATTCAGCAGGGACCAAAAATGGATGATGAGGATGAGCAACGTACTGATCACTATAAGCAAAAAGAAAATTAAACGACTATGAGGCATATCCTGATTCTACTTTCTGTAACAGTTATTTTTTGTTTACCACTTACTTCAATTGCCCAGGAACCAGTACTGTTACCTAACGGCTGGAGCTTATCACCTGCAGGCCGTTCATTACCGCTTGGCGATCTGCCGCTGAATATTGCAGTATCGGCCGATAAAAAGCTGATGGCAGTTACAAACAACGGGCAAAGTGTACAGAGTATTCAATTGATAGATCCTAAGACAGAAAGAGTGCTGGATAATGTAGTGGTGCCAAAATCGTGGTATGGATTAAAATTTACCGCTGATGGTAAAAAATTGTATGCCAGCGGAGGGAATGATAACTGGATATTGGAGTTTGCTGTGGTGAACAGAAAACTGCAATTGAAAGACAGTATTATATTGGGGAAAAAATGGCCCGAGAAAATTTCACCAGCGGGTATCGAGATAGATGATGCAGGGAAAAGAATGTATGTGGTGACGAAAGAGGATAATTCCTTGTATGTTATCGACCTGGAAAAAAAGCAAATCATTGTAAAAAAATCATTTGCTACAGAAGCATACGCCTGCCTGCTGTCGCCGGATAAAAAGCATTTATACGTATCGCTCTGGGGTGGTGACAAGGTGGCGAAGATCAATACAGAATCGCTGATGCCGGGTGATGAAATAGCGGTAGGAGATAATCCCAATGAGCTATTGCTGAATAAAAAAGGAACCGTTTTATATGTGGCGAATGCAAATGATAACTCTGTATCAGTAATTGATGTAGCGAAATGGAAAGTAGTGGAAGTGCTGAATGCGGCCCTGTACCCGGATGCGCCAGCCGGGTCGGCCAGTAACGGGTTGGCCTTATCAACTGATGAGAGAACATTGTATGTGGCCAATGCAGATAATAACTCCCTTGCTGTTTTTGATGTATCTAAACCCGGCTTTAGCAAATCAAAGGGATTTATTTCTACTGGCTGGTATCCTACAAACGTAAAAGTGATCGGAAAAAAAATATTTGTGGCAAACGGCAAAGGCTTTTCCTCTTTACCCAATGCCAAAGGCCCCGACCCCACTAAAAAGGACCAGGAAGTAAATTACCAGCATGGTGATTATAAGGCACAACAAAGCCGCATTCAGTACATCGCGGGTTTGTTTAAGGGAACCATGTCTATTATAGATGAACCCACAACTGCACAACTGGCCGCTTATTCAAAAAAAGTATACAGCAACACGCCTTATACTAAAGAAAAAGAACTGCATGCTGCCGGAGAGCCTGGAAACCCCATCCCGATGAAAGTAGGCGACCCATCGCCGATCAGGTATGTATTCTATGTAATAAAAGAAAACAGGACCTATGACCAGGTGCTTGGTGATATACCCGAAGGAAATGGTGATACAAGCCTGGTTTTATTTGGTGAAAAAATAACCCCTAACCAACACAAGCTGGCCCGGGAGTTTGTACTGCTGGATAATTTTTATGTTGATGGCGAAGTAAGTGCGGATGGGCACAACTGGAGCACTTCAGCTAATGCGACAGATTATTTGGAGAAGACATGGCCTACAGGCTACGGAGGGCGGGGTGGTAATTATGATGCAGAAGGAGGCCGGGCCATTGCTAATCCGAAGAAAGGATTTATCTGGGATTATTGCCAGCGGGCCGGGATCAGCTATCGGACCTACGGTGAGTTTGCTGATGATTATAAAGCCAATATCAAAGTATTGGAAAATCATTTCTGTCCTTATTATACCAGTTGGGATGAAAGCATACGGGACACTACAAGGTTTTATCAATGGAAAAGAGAATTTGATTCGTTGCTGGCGGTGAATGCAGTGCCCCGGTTTAATTCACTCCGCCTTATTAATGACCATACAGAAGGGCAGCGTATTGGAAAGCCTTCGCCATTTGCCCATGTGGCTGATAATGATCTGGCGGTAGGCATGTTTGTTGAGTATTTATCCAAAAGCCCTATTTGGAAAGAGACCGCCATTTTTATTATTGAAGATGATGCGCAGAATGGCCCCGACCATGTAGATGCACACCGGAGTACTGCTTACCTGGCCGGGGGTTTTGTAAAAAGAAGATTTGTGGATCATACGATGTATTCCACCTCTTCTATGCTACGTACTATTGAACTAATTCTTGGCTTACCTCCCATGAGCCAGTATGATGCTGCCGCCGAACCGATGTGGAGATGCTTTACTTCTTTACCGGATCTTTCGCCTTTTCAATCTGTAGCGGCGAATGTGGATCTTAATGAAAAAAATGTAAAGAATACGGTTAGCGCAAGACTGAGCGAAAGTTTTGATTTCACTAAGGAAGACATGATACCGGATCTTGTTTTCAGCGAAGTAATCTGGAAGGCAGTGAAAGGAGAAAACAGCCAAATGCCTGCACCACGGAGAAGTGCTTTCGTAAAAATGGTAAAGGACAATGATTAAAGTGTACTAATGAGACCGTTACTGATAATAGCTTTACTTTTATCCGGACTAACCGTTTCAGCACAGCAGGTAACTGCTGAGCCAAAAGACACCGCCGGTCGCTTCCTTAGTGAGGTGGTGGTAACTGCTCAGCGTAAGC
>CALSAT010000470.1:0-3302 GCA_943372905.1 Bacteroides fragilis
AGTTTGCATCCGGTGCAGCCCAGCGGGTGCCCCAGCGCAATGGCCCCGCCATTAATATTTACTTTGGCAGGATCGAGGCCGGCTTCCCGTATTACGGCCAGCGCCTGGGAGGCAAAGGCTTCATTCAATTCTATCAGGTCAATATCGCCAAGATTCATTCCGGCCTGTTTCAGCACTTTGGGAATAGCAGCCACAGGGCCAATACCCATGATGCGGGGATGCACACCAGCCACAGCACTGTTTACCAGGCGGCCAATGGGCTTTAATCCCAGTTCGTTCATCATCTTCTCCCCCATCACAATTACAAAAGCGGCCCCATCAGATGTTTGGGAAGAATTGCCGGCCGTAACCACTCCACCCGCTGCAAATGCTGGTTTCAGTTTGGCCAATGCTTCCACGGAAGTGTCGGCCCTTGGCCCTTCATCTGTATCCACGGTATAGTTTCTTTTCTGCTTTTTCCCTTTTGCATCCAGGTAGGTCTCTTCTACATTGATCGGCAGAATACCGGGTTTGAAATGGCCATTTTGTATAGCGGCAATGGCTTTCTGATGGGAGTTGTATGAAAACTCATCCTGTGCTTCACGGCTGATGCTATAGTCCTTTGCTACTGCTTCGGCAGTTAAGCCCATACTGAGATAATAATCAGGTTCATCTTTGGCAATATTGTAAGAAGGCACCGTCTTCCAGCCTGCGGTGGGTACCAGGCTCATACTTTCCGTACCCCCGGCAATGATGCAATCCGCCATGCCCATTCGTATCTTGGCGGTAGCCATAGCAATGGTTTCTAAACCAGAGGCGCAATATCTGTTCACCGTAACGCCGGGTACATCAAACCCCAGTGCCCGTGCAGAAATGATCCGGCCAAACTGCAGGCCCTGTTCTGCTTCGGGAACGGCATTGCCCACTATCACATCATCCACCCTTTTAGGGTCCAATTCTGGTACGGTGGCCATTATGCCTTTGATCACCTCCACGGCCAGGTCATCAGGGCGATAAAAACGAAATCCGCCTCTTTTGGCCTTGCCTACGGCGGTACGATATCCGGCGATTATATATGCTTCCTGCATAGTACTAATTTAAAGGTTGTTTATGCAACTTTCTGTATCAAAGTTAGCAGTTTGTCTTATCCGGAAAAATTTTTTTGCTATCCCCCTGTAATGCGGTTGCTTTGATAAACTTTAGTATGAAAAAACTGCTTTTGCTGTTGTTGGTTATCATTATTGGCCTGAAAAGCTTTGCTCAGCAGGACCCCCGGTTGCTGGAACGTTTGGACAGTATGTTAAAGGTGACAGAATCCTGGAACCTGGAAAAAATTCTCGACTACACCTATCCCAAACTATTTACCGTGGCCCCGAGGGAACAAATGCTGGAGGCTATGCAAAATTCCTTTGAGTCGGAAGAATTTACTATCACTCCTGACTCGGTAAGAGTGCATACCATTTTCCCGGTGTTTACCACCAAAGATGGTCAATTTGCAAAGATCAGGCACACTATGCTGATGCGGATGAAATTCAAAGAAGTACCGGATTCTGCTGAAAGCGCCGATATGGTGGCCATGATGGAGGAACAGTATGGTGCGGGCAATGTACGGTATGATAAAAAGACCAACACCATGACCCTCTATGCAATGCCTGACCTGGTGGCTATTAAAGATGAATTTTCGCCGGAATGGACCTTTGTTAATTATGATGAGGAAGGCGGACTGGCACCTCTTCTGTTCAGCAAAGAAGTGATCGAAAAACTAAAGGAGTATAAATAACTCTCTCCATGTATAAATTATTGCGGAATTTTCTTTTTCTCTTCCCTCCTGAAAAGGTGCATTATTTTTCGATGAACCTGCTGAAGGGTTTATGCAGCATAGGATTTACCAGGAAACTGATCAGGAGAAGCTTTTCTGCAAAAGGCAGGCTGGAATTTGGCATTTGGAATTTAGAATTTCCCAATCGGGTGGGCCTCGGTGCCGGCTTTGATAAAAATGCTAAATACCTGCGGGAATTAGAATGCCTTGGTTTTGGTTTTGTGGAGATCGGAACGGTAACGCCGCTGCCGCAAGCCGGTAATGATAAACCCCGGTTATTCCGCCTGCCAAAAGATAAAGCGCTGATCAACCGGATGGGATTTAATAATGATGGGGTAAAAGTGGTGGCTGAAAGGCTCAGGCAATGGGCGATAATGAATAGTCAATCTGGCAAACCCCACTCACCACTAATCATCGGCGGCAATATTGGAAAGAACAAAGTGACACCGAATGAAGATGCCTGGAAGGATTACGAGATCTGCTTTAAAGAGCTGCATGCATATGTGGACTACTTCGTGGTGAACGTAAGTTCGCCCAATACACCCGGCCTGCGGGAACTGCAGGAGAAAGATTCGCTTCGCAAGATCCTGTCGCATTTGCAAACCATTAATGCTGCACAGGTGCACCCAAAGCCTTTGCTGCTGAAAATAGCGCCTGATCTGACACAGGAACAAATTGATGATGTGATCGACCTGGCCTTAGAAATCCGGCTGGACGGATTAGTAGCAACCAATACAACTATTAGCAGAGAAGGTCTCGTAACTCAAAACTCGAAACTCGAAACCTTCGGCACTGGTGGGCTTAGCGGTCTGCCATTAAAACAAAGAAGCACGGACATAGTAAACTATATTTGTCAAAAAACAGGCGGAAAGATTCCTGTTATTGCCAGTGGTGGTATTTTTACTGCTGCCGACGCAAAAGAGAAATTGGATGCCGGCGCTTCGCTGGTACAGGTGTGGACGGGCTTTATTTATGAAGGCCCCGCTATTGTAAAACGAATTTGTAAATCATTATAAGCAGTTATTGAATGGAATATTTATTTACGTCAGAAAGTCTTATCAGTTTTTTCATCCTGGTTGTGCTCGAGGTTGTGCTGGGTATTGATAATGTGATTTTCGTAAGCATTATCCTGAACAGGCTGAAAGGAAAGAAAGAGCAAAGCAAGGCCCGTCGCTTTTGGATGATCGCCGGTATCCTTATGCGGAGCCTGCTGCTGATGGGCCTGGGATGGCTGCTGGCGCAAAAAGGGAAAGCCGTATTCAGCATTGCGGGTAAAGGATTTGACCTGGCAAGTATTGTGATGCTGGCCGGAGGGTTGTTCCTGATCTATAAATCGGTGATGGAAATACATCATAAGCTGGAAGGGGAAGACCCTAATGAAGCACTGAAACAACAGAAACCCCTTTCTTTTGGCAGAGCTATCGGACAAATTTTACTGATCGATGCTGTTTTCTCTTTCGACAGTATCATTACCGCAGGCGGTACTGCCAAGCATGTGGAGATA
>CALSAT010000471.1:0-3301 GCA_943372905.1 Bacteroides fragilis
TACTATTTCCAGCTCTTCATCAGTAATACTGGTAGAACTGGGAATACTTAAACAAGTATTATAAATATAATCTGAATTATCTTTTTGCTGCACATACACACAATCTTTGTACATCGGCAGCTTATTCATAGGCATCCAGAAACGGCGACTCAGTATCTTATTGGCATTCAGGTGAGCCAGCAACTCCTTTTGCCTATCTGTCTGAATAGTGAATAGCCATCCATTGGTTTGCACGTCTGGCAACTCCTGCTGAAAACGTATATCTCCAACCCCCTCAAGTTCTTTTTTATAAAAGCTCACACATTCTCTTTTTCTTTTAATAAACGAAGGCAACAACTCCATTTGCGCCACTCCTATAGCCGCCAGCACATTCACCAGGCGGTAGTTGTATCCCACCTCATCATGATAATACTCATCGGGACTGGCCTTAGCTGTGGTGGTCAAATGTTTGGCGTGTTTGGCAAGAGCTTCATCATCTGTAACGATTACACCACCACCACCTGTAGAAATTATCTTATTTCCATTGAAACTAAAACAAGCCAGCGGGCTGAACTTACCTGCGCTTACTCCTTTATAAGTGGTACCCAGCGCTTCTGTAGAATCTTCCACCACCGGCAGCGGGTACTTTTTCACAATGGAAAGGAACCGGTCCATATCGCACATATTGCCGAGTATATGCACCGGCATGATGGCGCCGATACGACGGCCATCTTTTATGTAAAACAAATTCCCATCTTTCTCATCCGTTTCATTTTCCAGGAATTCTTCCAGCAGGTCGAGATCCATTTGCCACAGATTCGGATCAGCATCTATAAGTAACGGCTCTGCGCCCAGGTATTTTATGGAATTAGCGGAAGCGACAAATGTAAGATTAGGCAGTATCACATAATCATCCTGCTTCACTCCACTTAATAATAAAGAGATGTGCAAGGCTGCGGTACCGTTCACAGCAGCTACGCCATATTTAGCACCGGCAAAGTCAGCTACCATTTGCTCAAACTGGGTGACGTAAGAACCAACAGATGATATCCAGCCGGTATCCAGGCAATCCTTTACATATTTCCATTCATTGCCTGCCATATTGGGAAGGCTCAGGGCTATAAATTTCTCGTTACTCATAAACAAGTTTTCCTGATTCCAAATATTGGTTATACCATTCCACGGTATTTTTCAGCCCTTCCTTCCACATCACTTTCGGTTCAAAACCCAATTGTGTTCTGGCTTTGGTAATGTCGGGGCAGCGACGACTTACTGATCCGGGATAGGTAGGTGCATTTTCATAGGTCCCTTTAAAATCCATCAGGTCGCCTGCATAGTGGATCAGTTCACCAATGGTAATCTCATCCTGCGTACCGATATGATATATCTCGCCGTTTGTATTTGGTTGTTCCATCGCCAGTACGGTTCCTTCCACTGCATCGGAAATATAACAGAAAGCCCTTGTCTGGTCGTGGCCATAAACTTTAAACGGTTCTTCATTCTTCCTGTAACGCACCACCAAGTGAGGGATCACATGTTTGAAACCCATCCGCGGGCCATATACATTGTGATAACGAACTATCGTTGTTTCAAATCCTAATATTCTTGCATAGTTTAAGAAGCCTGATTCACCGAGCATCTTCGTCACTGCATAGGTAAACCTTGGATGACCGATCTCCTGGATACACAGCGGCACTTCTTCCGGAGTGGGTGTTACATAACCAAACGCTTCTATCGTTCCGGCATAGCACTCACTGGTAGACGTAAACAGTACTTTACCGATCTTACTACGGCGCACCCATTCCAGCGTATTAAAAATTAAGGCTGTATTAATGCGGATGATCTCATGCGGGATAGAATTGGCATTATCTACTCCCACCACTGATGCCAGCATATACACCTGGTCATAGGCCTCATCTAATTGATGGTAGGTAGCCGGATCAGTAAAATCACCTGCTACCACCCTGATGCCGTGTTTGTTTACCAACTCGGTAAAATAATCATCCTGTTTGCCTCTTGCAAAGTTGTCGGCAATCGTCAGTTTGTAGTCACGGTTTTCCGCCAGGTATTTAGTGATATTAAATCCGATAAATCCGGCGCCTCCTAATAACAATACGTTTTTACTCATATCAATTGTTGAAATAATTTTTTGTTGCCAATTATAGTTCCCTGATCAGCTTCGTTCCGCCAACCGGCGGACTCTTCATCGTTCTGTTCTTTGTTCATCAAATACATTACCTGCAAGTGCTGTTCTTTTCACATCATCACATTCCCAAATTCTCACATTTTGTTCTCTTACAGATCCCCTCTTCCAATCACTTTCACGGTATGTTTCTCACTCAATGATCTGATCTCCTCATTCGTCAGTACACCGATTGTATCATACACCACCCCTGCCGCCTGTTGCTTAATTTTTTCTAGCAAGGAAGCGTTATTCCGGTAATCTTTGTGCCCGGTGGTTATTACAATTATATCATACTCCCCATTCATCAGTTGTTCCAGGTCCTGGTTCACCCAAATATCTTTTTCTTCCCAGTACTTTATGTGCGGGTCGTGCAATACGATCTCGCAACCTGCGGCTTCCAGTTGCTCATAAAATCCTTCCACTGGTGTGTAGCGGGTATCTCCCACGTCATTCAGGTAGCTTACCCCAAGCAACAACACTTTCTTTCCTTCCAATGAGCTATTATGCTGCGACTTTAAGTACTCAAAGGCATACAAAGGCATCTTATCATTTATATGAACACCTCTTTCGCTTTGCCCCAATTTTTCTTCACTGCCGAACAGGTTCATCCTTGCCCAGCTTGCCAGCAAAGGATCTTTCGTGAGGCAATAACCGCCTACACCTAATCCTGGCAGCATGATGTTCTTATGGGTTGGCCGCATACGGATAGCATTAACTACTTCGTATATATCCACCCCTGCCTCCTCTGCAAAGCGGCTCCACTCCACCATGAAAGCAATGTTCATAGCCCGGAAAGAATTCTCCAGCACTTTCGCCATTTCGGTGGCATTGGTATTGCCGAGCCTTGTTAAAGGATATTCATCGGTGCGAATCACCGTACGTAAAAAAGTTTCTACAGCCTCCGCACTTTTTTCATCCGTGCCTGCAAAAACCCGGTAGAAGTTTTGAATGGAGTCAATATACTTTGGGCCGGGCATCACCCTTTCATAGGAGTGGCCTACTTTTATTTTATCGGTCGGCAATCCTCTTTGGGCTAATGATTCTTCCAGTATTGGCCTTACGATCTTTTGAGCCGTACCTGGTGGTACAGTTGTTTCTACCAATACCAGCACATCTTCCTTGCAGTTGGCGCCAATA
>CALSAT010000472.1:0-3283 GCA_943372905.1 Bacteroides fragilis
GGTACCGCAGTGCTTCAAAGAAACTCTGGTTGTCATTGTTAGTAAGAATGGTGATGCCCAAATTCTCTTCTGGTATAAAGCAGACATTCGTTACATGCCCAAAAGCACCACCGGTATGCCAGTACGCCTGTTTGCCAGCATAGTCAGTAGCGTACACACCGAGGCCGTAGCCACGGAAATGCGTAGGATAGGCAGTTGATTTACGGCTGCCGGTCAGAATATTAATATCCCTTGTTTTTTGCAACACAGCCCAGGGGAGAATTTGTTTACCTCCATAGCGGCCACTGTCTAATTGCAATAACAGCCATTTGGTAAGGTCGTTCACATTGCTCACCATACTGGTGGCAGGACCGAGGTTGTCCACTTTGTCAAAAGGTATCTTGGTGATGGAACTGTAAAGGTTGTTATGCGGTTGCGCCACATTGCCCCGTTCTGCGAGACCCGCGGTGTTCATAAAAGTATTACGCATACCAAGCGGAGTAAGAATATTTTCCTGTACATAGTTCTCCCAGGTTTGTCCTGTCACTTTCTCCAGTACCTGTCCGGCCACCAGGAAGCCGGCATTACAGTAACCATAATCCTGGCGAAACACACCCGGTGGTTTCAGGTAACGCATTTTCCATACAATTGAATCTTTAGGCAGATTGGAATCCCAGAAAGTAAAATCACCCTGGAAGGTTTTGGTGCCAAGCCGGTGGCAAAGCATGTCTCTTACATTCGCCATACGGGTAGCATTGGTGTCGTACAATTTGAACCAGGGAATGTGGGCTGTCACTTTATCATTCAGGGAAAGTTTTTTCTCTGCATCCAGTTTGGCCAATGCGGTGCCGGTAAATAGTTTTGAATTGGAGGCAATAATAAAGAGAGTGTTTTCATCTACTTTTTCTTCTTTGCCCAATTCCTTTACCCCATAGCCTTTCATCAGTACTACTTTGCCATCTTTTACGATGGCGATGGCGAGGCCGGGAATCTGCCATTGCTGCATTCCTCTTTCGATGTACCGGTCCAGGCTGTCGCTGATAAAAGAAGGCGTCTGTGCCTGTGTAACAGGCATGGCAAACAAGCAGGCAACAAGTAATAAAAGGGAGAAGTATTTCTGCATAAAGAGATTATTAGAGGATGAATGTAGGGATAAAATCAAAAAAGCCAGTCTGTATGACCGGCTTTTTATATAATAGGTTGTCTTAAAATGCAGCGGAACGCCGTAGTTGGGGGCAATTGGTTATGGTAATTCTGTATCTGCTTCTATTTCCTTTTCTTTAACAAATGATATATGTATGCTGCTGAACAATTTCTTATTCCACGGTTGGTAAGTGATCATCATGCTGAACTCTTTATTGGTCGCTGTGTACCAGGGAAAGCTTTCTTCCAGTTGTTTAAAAGTGACGCCTGTTCTGCTATTGACAGAACTGATGGACTCGTTTGCGGCGATCAATTTATCGCCGATAATAAGAGAGCCGGTAAAGATCATGCCCGGAGAGGTTTCATATTCCATACGGCCTTTATTGGGATGTAATGTCAGTCGCTGTAGCTGGCCTGTTGTGGTATCTATAATGAATGTAAGGCCAAGGCTGTCATAAATAAACAGTTTTGTCGGGTCTCCTTGTGCTGATAGTACCCGGCTTTCTTTGCCCAATGCCTGGCGGATGTTGGTAACTGATGATTCCCGGTTGATTGTAACTCCATTCATCACCACTTCTTTTTTATCAAAACGTACCGCTACGGTTATGGGTTTCTGTGCTGTTATTGAAAAAGAGAACAGCAGAGCAAAGGATAGTATGGAAAAGAGGAAAGACTTTTTCATACTATTATTTATATTCTCCAAATAGTTCTCTTAATGTATCTGCTATTTCCCCAAGGGTACATTTGTTTTCTACTGCTTCTACTACAGTGGGCATGATGTTCTCTCCGCTGCTCGCCTTATCATTGAGGAGTTGCAACAGTTGATCTACCTTGGCCCTGTCACGGTTGGATTTTAAGCGGGCTAATTTTTCTGTTTGTAAAATCCTGATGCTGTCGTCCACCCGTAGTAATGGAATTGCTGCATCATGGTCTACCTGGAATTTATTCACCCCTACGATGATCTTTTCATTGTTTTCAATATTGCGCTGGTAGTCATAAGCACTTTTGGCTATCTCATTTTGTATAAACCCTTGTTCGATAGCGGATACAGCGCCACCCATGGCATCTATTTTCTCAATAAGCTGCCAGGCGGATTGTTCCACTTCACTGGTGAGGGCTTCTACAAAATAGGAACCGGCCAGCGGGTCAACGGTATCAGCTATACCGCTTTCATAGGCCGTTATTTGTTGGGTCCGTAAGGCGATCCTTGCAGCTTCTTCGGTGGGCAGGCTTAATGCCTCATCATAGCCATTGGTATGGAGTGATTGAGTTCCACCCAGTACTGCTGCGAGGGTTTGTATCGTTACCCTTGAAATATTATTCAATGGTTGCTGTGCGGTAAGGGTGCTGCCGCCGGTCTGTGTATGAAAGCGCAGCATCATGGCTTTAGGATCGGTAGCGCCAAGGTCTTTCATCATTTTGGCCCACATTTTACGGGCAGCCCTGAACTTGGCCACTTCTTCAAACAAATTATTATGTGCATTGAAAAAGAAGGAGAGACGTTTACCAAATACATTTATATCCAATCCTTTTTTCAGGGCGGCTTCCACATAGGCTTTGCCATTACTGAGTGTAAAGGCTATTTCCTGCACCGCTGTGCTGCCTGCTTCCCGGATATGATAACCGGAAATGGAAATGGTATTCCATTTCGGCACTTCCTGGCTGCACCATTCAAAGATGTCAGTGATGATGCGCATGGAAGGTTTTGGGGGATAGATATAAGTGCCTCTTGCGGCATACTCTTTTAGTATGTCATTTTGTATGGTGCCGGATATTTTCTTCAGGTCGGCGCCTTGTTGTTTGGCCAGCGCCACATAAAAAGAAAGTAAAATGAAGCCGGTAGCGTTAATCGTCATGGAAGTGCTTACTTCTTCCAGTTTGATACCGTCAAAAAGAATTTGAATGTCTTCAATTGAATCAATGGCAACTCCCACTTTGCCTACTTCCCCTTCGGAAAGGGCATGGTCACTGTCGTAGCCGATCTGTGTGGGCAAGTCGAAAGCCACACTTAAACCGCTGACGCCCTGCGACAATAAATAATGGTAGCGTTTATTACTTTCTTCCGCCGTGGAGAAACCGGCGTACTGCCGCATGGTCCACAGTTTACCACGGTACATATCGGGCTGTACCCCGCGGGTGAAGGGGAATTCACCGGGTTGCT
>CALSAT010000473.1:0-3244 GCA_943372905.1 Bacteroides fragilis
CTTCTATTACGGTTACCGTCGTTCCTGTAGCACCACCTGGAAAACTTTTTGATGTCCCATTCTTAATTTGACTTTTACCTATTTCAGCTTTCCTGCTTACATTGCCCTGATATTGTGCAGAACTTACTGGATTGGGATTCCAATTAGTATAATATGGCGAATTTGACTGTGGCTTTGCTAGCGGATTTCGAAATTTCGGATCAATTGCCTCCAACCCTTCAAGTTCAATGTGACTTGTTACTTTATTTTCTGAAAACGCATAAGTAGAATTATAAACATATTTTTCTGACAGTGGGTCTATTTCAATAAACCTGCCAATCTGTGGGTCATGGTTTCGCCATTTAAATTGTACCCAATTCAAACCTAACTCATCATCAAATCTTTGGTCTTGGAAAGTATGTTCTTTATTCTTTGGTTCTCCAAAGCTTAGTGCCTTAGAAGATATCCCCGCCATCGTCAACCCGAACGGATAATAATGAGTTTCCTCCAATATCGGCCCTCTTGTATGCACCACCTGCAAATTATCAAAGAACACATTTACCGGACTCTCATTGCTTACATAAATATACACATACCCATTCTTTTGTGCAACCCGGTTTTGCAGTTCACTAAAATGATCTTTTAATCCTGCCGTGGCATTTACTGCACTAAAACCATAATTACCAGCCACCATTTTAAACTGTTCATCAAAAAAGATATAGTTGATGAAGGCTTTAGGCCTCATCGGGTTACCCGCATCATTCCTACCGGGGTCGTTCAGGTAAGTGCCGCTTAGCGGACTGGTCACCGCTGTCACACCGTTTAATTCCGTTGCCGTGGTATGTGCTCCTGCTGTCGCTCCTCCGGGTGCGCCCATCAGTCCGCTTAATAATTCTAATACTGGTATGGCCGAGTTGGCCCCGCTGCCACCTGCATTGTTCTCAAAATAATAGCTCTTGCCAAATATGTCTATTCTGTCGCCCGCCATTACTTTCAGGGTAATGCCCATGCCTGTTTTGGCTGTATTGCTGTTGAGCTTGTACAGTTTCGTACTGTTACTGGCTGAAAAAGCGGCATCTGCCGGGTTATTACCTATCCCATTGTCGTTTATATAGTCCGGTATGCCGGTGGCCTCCGTTTTCTCTACTACCTGCGCATCCTTTATATCATAATAATTCTTTTCCGTGGCGATCTTTGATGGCTCAAGTGATGCCACGGGGTATTTGTCCTGTTGCTGCTGTTCTGTCAGCACCATTCGCACATTCCCCAAATGGTCTTTGATCATATAATCATAGTGAAGCCCGGCAGGGTTTGCTCCCTCTGCTGCTTTGTACCGTATCCTGCCTTCCTCATGCCCCAGGAATTGCAGCACATCATTTTCATATACCGTACCACCCAGGTAAAGTGTGGTAGTGGTTTTGGCCGGGGTTACGGTATTATCTGTGGTGGATTTTTGTATCTTATTACCAGCCGCATCATAAGTATAAGTGATCGTTCCTTTTCCCGTCACCGTTATCACCGAAGGCAGGTTCAGGTGGTTGTAGGTAATACTGCTGATGGCTTTATTGTTATCCAGTGTTAAGTTTCCGTTCACATCGTAGTTATAGTCGGTTATAGCATCAAAAGAACTCTGCGGGCTTGAAGATGTTAAAGCTGCTTTTGGTCCTTCCTGCGGATGTGTGGCAGCTGTTCTGAAATCACCCAGCTGGGTTTGTGCATCATTATTAAAATCTGTTACGCTTTTAAGCCTGTTACTGCCACTGTAATAGGTGTATCTCAGGTTGTCGATCTGCACGCTTCCAGTTATTTTTAATCCCCAAGTCTGCATCCGCTTTATGTTACCGTTATCATCGTAGGCACTGCTTGGTGTAATTCCATTTCCCATTTTTACACTGAAGTTCATCTCAGCAGTTGAAACAAAGCTGCCGCCGGTATATTGTGTAAACTCAGCCCGCATCAAACGGTTGGCCGCATCATAGGCAAAATCATATCTTCTTTTCTCCCCGTCCCCCTTGCTTTTCCACACCATCCCTTCAATATTTCCGTTGTACTGTGGGTAATAGTAGGTTTGCCCGCCGATAAGATTATTATTCGCCTTATCGTAACCAAGATCAAAGCCAAAGTAGTTACTGCCGGCTATATCTCTTGTATAATCCCTGTTCATTCCCAGCATCCAGCCACGGATGTTATAATCATAATTAAGTGTCTCAAGACCTGTCCCACTGTTATAGGCTGGTGCCAGTTTCTTTTTCTTCAGTTGCCCCAGTTTATCATACTCATTTTCATTAATGGCCTTATACGCAGCCATTGTGCCGCCGTTCACATTAGTGTTACTTACTTTCTTTTCTGTTTTGGCTAATCTGCCCAGGTCATCGTAACTAAGCTGTGTTACCGTCACCGTGGTTTGGGCATTGGTTCCCTGCTTTTCATGTTTCGTCACCATCACTAATGGCTGTCCCGCCCAGCTGTATTGCGTGGTGGCTATATCTGTACCACCGCTGTAGTTGGTGCTCTGTACTTGTATCACCCTCCCTTTTTCATCATAAATGCTTACGGTGTACAGGTAAATACCTGTACCCGGCACCTTCACCCTGCTGCCCGTTGGCATTCCTTTCAGGTTACTGGTTTGCACATTGGCCTGTGCATATGGCCAGGTGTCATTACTCACCGGTTGAAAATAACTGTTATAACTGCTGTTGTAGATGGAGGGCAGTGGGTTACCATAGCTGCCCAGCCAGTTGTAATTGTCATAAAATGTTTTGGTCAGTTCCTCATAGCCGCTGCTGGTTACCGGGTAGCTGCTGGAACTATAGGCGCTGCTGAGGTGCGTGGCAAAGGCGGTGGCATTGGTCCACAGTCCCGTTTCCTCCGGCCGGTTCAGTGCATCGTATTTGGTCACCATCCATTTGCCCTGTGTCCTCAGGTTCGCATCCTGCGTCATTACCAATCGGTCCCTTGCATCATACACCATATACACTTCCCCGGCACCCGGCACTTTTTTCATCGTCATCCGTCCCCTGTTATCATATTCATACCGGAAGCACTGTTCATTCAGCAACGTACCGGTCAGCGGCCATCCGTCAACGGTCATCTTCCTCACCCCTTCCGGCTGTATCACGCAGCGCAGGTTGCCCAGTTTGTCGTAGATATAATAAGTACTCAGCCACCCGGTATGCTCCTTACCGGTACCATCGTCAGCAGCGGCCGTCAGTTGTACTTTCTTCAGTATCACTTTTCCTTCCTTGTCCTTAAACTCTATCACCTG
>CALSAT010000474.1:0-3240 GCA_943372905.1 Bacteroides fragilis
CTGATCTGTTTTCTTATCTCCGGGTTCTTAATCAGTTCTGGTACACTGCTGTTTACTTTAGCCGCCATGGCTTCCACCACATGATAGCTTTCAGGATGTACAGCTGAGTTATCAAGTGGGTTCATGGCATTGGGTATCCGCAGGAAACCGGCACATTGTTCAAAAGCTTTTGGTCCCAGCATTGACACTTTCTTCAATTCATCCCGGCTTTTGAAGCCACCATTTTTGGTACGGTATTCTACCACATTCTTTGCGACGGTAGCCGTCAGGCCCGATACATACATCAGCAAATGTTTGCTGGCAGTATTTACATCCACACCCACAAAATTCACACAGCTCTCCACTACCTGGTCCAGTGCTTCTTTCAGGCGGTTCTGGTTCACATCATGCTGGTACTGCCCCACTCCTATGCTTTTCGCATCGATCTTTACCAGTTCGCTCAATGGATCCAGCAACCGTCTGCCAATGCTGATAGAACCCCGCACGGTCACATCTTCATCCGGAAATTCATCCCTGGCCACTTCGCTGGCAGAGTAAATAGATGCCCCGCTTTCATTGACCATAAAAACAGAAACAGGCTTTCCAAAATCAATTCCTCTTACCAGTTGCTCAGTTTCTTTACTGGCTGTTCCGTTTCCATAGCCGATAGCTTCAATATCATAGCGGGCCACCAGCTCCTTTATAGTTTGCACAGCACCATTCCAGTCATTTTGTGGCGCATGCGGAAAAATAGTATTGTATTTAAGGAACGTACCCTGTTCATCTAAGCAAACCACTTTGCACCCGGTACGGAAACCAGGATCAATCGCCATCACTCTTTTTTGCCCGAGTGGCGAAGCCAGTAATAACTGCCGCAGGTTTTCTGCAAATACTTTTATCGCTTCTTCATCCGCCCCGGTCTTACTCTGCATCCGGAATTCCGTTTCAATGGAAGGCTTTAATAAGCGGCCAAAGGAATCTTCTATGGCCAATCCCAATTGCTGCGCAGCAGGATTGAACACCGTAAGAAATTTTCGTTTCAATTCTTCAACAGCATGCTCCTTTTCGATACTTATATCCATAATCAGGAACCCTTCTTTCTCACCACGGCGTATTGCCAGTATGCGGTGAGAAGGGCTTTGGGCCAGTGGCTCTTTAAATTCAAAGTAATCCCTGTACTTCTGTGCTTCTTCTTCCTCCTTTTTGGTGCTGAGTACTCTTGATGACACCACAGCTTCTTCAGTAAATAATTTTCGTACCAGGTTCCTTGCCTGTTCATTCTCCGATATCCATTCCGCCATTATATCTCTGGCACCTTGTAATGCTTCAGTAATGTCTTTAACCTGTTCGGTGATAAATTTTGCTGCTTCCTCTTCCACATTCACCGGTTCCTGGTCAAATAACATTTTTGCCAGCGGTTCTAACCCTTTCTCAATAGCAACCGTGGCTTTGGTCTTCCGCTTGGGTTTATAGGGCAGATAAATATCTTCCAGCACAGTCGCATTGATACACTCCTCGATCCGTTTCTTCAACTCGGGTGTCAGTTTACCCGCTTCTTCAATCGTTTTGAGTACAGTATCCTTTCTTTTCTCCAGTTCTTCAAAATATTTTATCTGCTCTATCACATTGGCAATAGCCACTTCATCCATATTACCGGTGGCTTCTTTACGGTAACGGGCTATAAAAGGAATCGTCGATCCTTCTGTATGCAATACATGCACACTTTCGATCTGTTTCAACGACAAGTTCAGTGTGGCGGCAATATGCTGTGAATATTTCAGTTCCATAGGTTTCCTGTTTGGGAGAGCAAATGTAAAGGTAGCCCGAAAAGAAAAAAATTTTGTTTGTTCAGGTCAATTGGTGTACAATTTCTCATTACTGAAAGGATATTTTACCTTCGTTACATAATGCTGCATATGAGAATATTTATACTAACAGGATTGCTGCTTTTTATTTCCCGCATACTCTATGGTCAGGCAGATAATGAGATTCAGGTGTATGCATCTCCCACTATTCAGCATAACTGGACCATTTTTGAGCTGCACTCAAACTATACATTTAAAGGAACAAAGTTGCAGGCAGACCCTAAATCATCCAGGTGGACCAATGAAACGATTGAGATAACACATGGCTTCGCTAAAAACTTCGAGATCGGATTCTATACGTTCACAGCCGTATCTCCTGCAGGCAGGTTTCAATATCTTGGTAACCAATTGCGGCCAAGGGTTACTGTACCGGAGAAATGGAACTGGAAGGTTGGTGCCAGCCTCTCACTGGAGTTTGGCTTCTTTCGCCCGGATGATACCACCAGCTTTTTCTGGCAGGGAGAACTGAGGCCTATCATTGACAAGACAATTAACAATTGGTATTTTGCTTTTAACCCCAATATTGATTTTGTATTGACCGGAGAGAACAAAGGAGTGGGAATAGCGCCACAATTCAAAACTGTGTATACGATCAATAAGAAGGTGGGATTGGGGATAGAATATTATGGCGGGCTCGGTTCTTTCAAAAAAATATTGCCCGGCAATTTACAGGAGCACCTGGTCGGCCCAATGATAGATCTCTATGTACATCCCAAATGGGAGATCAACGGGGGCTTTCTTTTCGGCCTCACAGATAATTCCAACCAGCGGGTATTAAAACTATTGCTGGGAAGAAGGAGAGGTAAATAAATTTCTTACTTTTTTAAAGTAAAGCGGATACCTGCAAAAAATCGGATACCCTGGTTGGGTGCATAGACATAAGAAGGGTCGAAGCTAAGTGCATACGGGTTCTCCGCTGTTGCTTTAATATTTCCGGCTCCATCATACTCCACTTTTTTATCAAAAGGATCATGAGAACGGGCGATGATGAATGGAGAGTTCTTAGCAGGTGTCCAGTTCAGTAAATTTTTTATACCCGCAAATAACTCCGCTTTCTTGTTCAGCAATTTAGAGAATTGGATATTCTGAATACTCCACACCGGCGATTGACCTGGCCGTGGATCGGTGACCGATAATAAGGGCAACCGCATAGGACCATAGATATTACCCGTGTAATCAATGGTAAAACCAGCTGCCGGAAACACATAGGTGATGGCCCAGGTGCCACTCCACCGTTCTGTAAGCACCGGTTGTACTTTTAGTTTTTGGCCCTGCACTTTCTCCACCTTAGCCACATCCTGGATTGTAATACCAGCCAAGCTTTTGAACCGGTGCCCCACGTTTAATTCAAGATTGAGTGTTGCCCCCTTTGAAAGGGCATAACCATCCAGGTTTT
>CALSAT010000475.1:0-3227 GCA_943372905.1 Bacteroides fragilis
ATTATGAGCATGGATAAGCTGAACAAAAAGCCCACCATGATTGGCTATATAATCGGAGGTATAGACAGCAGAGCCCCCAATGTTTTCTGGAGCAACGAAGCCGATCCCAGCCGGGCTTCTCCGGTCATCTGGAGAGTACTCTTCACAAGAAAAGATTAAGCACCCTACTGTCATTTTTGTCACCATATAGAAAAAATAAACCTGAAATTCACTTAAGTGATTCCTATCACAGTTAACTGTTTGTTCTCGTCCGACCTTAGAAGTGAAAAGATCTTTCACAATTAAAAAAGCAGTTATGAAATATTATTTGCAAAACCTTTTTTTTGTTGCTGTAGTTTTTAGTTTAGCGGCTATTCCCATCTCCTGCAGTAAGAGTAGCAATAATAACAATGAAAAAGATAATCTCAGCAGCCAGATCAACAGCCTGCCTAAAGAGCCATTAAATGCTGATGAACAAACTACACTTCGCTTTATGCGGGAAGAAGAGAAACTGGCAAGGGATGTATATGTCTTTTTGTACAACAAATGGGGAACAGCTATTTTCAACAATATCTCCTCCAGCGAGCAAACACATATGGATGCGGTACTGCAGTTATTAAACAAATACAACCTGCCTGACCCTGCCGGTAATAATGGGCCGGGAGTCTATACCAGCACGATACTCCAAAATTTATACATTCAGCTAATAACACAAGGCAACATCAGCATACCGGAAGCGTTAAAAGTTGGTGCGACCATCGAAGACCTCGATATCTATGATCTGAAAGTAGCACTTACCAAAGTGGATAACCAGGATATCACATTGGTTTATAACAATCTGATGAAAGGTAGCCGTAATCACTTACGGTCTTTTTACAGCAACATCCTGAATGCAGGAGCTACTTATATTCCGCAATTTATCACACAGGCGGAGTTTGATACTATTATTAACAGCCCGATGGAAACAGGAAGCCAATGGTAAAAGCTTTTAGGTTGTAACTTTAAATTGCAAATAAATCTTTGGTGCAACAAAATAACAAACAATTACAACCCGGCTTGGAGGCAAACTGGCAACAGTTTGCCTTGTTGGTACTGGTCAATGCCTTTGTCGGGGCAATGATTGGCTTGGAAAGAGCCGTATTACCCGGTCTTGGAAAAAGTGTCTTTGGATTAGATGCTAACACGGCCATTCTCAGTTTTATTATGGCATTTGGTATTACCAAAGCTATCAGTAACTATAGCGTAGCAAAACTCAGCAAACGCTTCAACCGGAAGCAGATATTGATGGCAGGCTGGTGGGTAGCCTTGCCGGTTCCTTTTTTATTAATGTATGCCGATTCATGGTCATGGGTGATTGCAGCCAATATTTTATTGGGCGTCAACCAGGGTTTAGCCTGGTCCTCTACTGTGATAATGAAAGTAGATATCGTCGGACAAAAGAACCGTGGCCTTGCCATGGGCATCAATGAATTTGCAGGTTACTTATCCGTTGGTTTAGCTTCGTATCTCGCCAGTTCCATTGCTGCCAAACATGGTTATGCTTATTTTCCATTTATACCCGGATTATTTTTTGCAGCTGCCGGTTTATTGGTAACCTTTTTTTTGGTAAAAGACACCACTCATTTTGTACATGCAGAGAGCATCACCAGTAAACTGGCTTTATTAAAAAATGTCTGGAAGGAAACAACCTGGAAACATAAAAACATCAGCAGTGTTACGTTGAATGGTTTGGTAAATAATATGAACGATGCGGTAGTATGGGGCTTACTACCTGTATTACTATTACAGAAAGATTTTACCATACAGGAGATTGGTATTATAGCCGGAGTATACCCGGCAGTATGGGGAATAATGCAATTATTTACCGGAAAAATGGGTGATGTTTATTGTAAAAAGCAAATCATCACCGTGGGAATGCTGACACAGGCTGTGGCAATTATATTATTGGCCCTATCATTTAATTTTGTGCTGTTAGTCGCTGCAGCGGTACTTCTGGGATTGGGAACTGCCCTGGTATATCCTAACTTCCTCACGGTGGTAGCAGAAAGTACTCATCCATCACAAAGGGCGGAAAGTTTAAGTATCTTCCGTTTCTGGCGGGATAGCGGTTATGTGATCGGTGCCTTACTGGCTGGTGCATTGGCAGATATAGCTGGTATGAGTACGGCTATTATTATTATTGCCGGCATCACGGCCATAGCAGGCATTATAGCACATTTCAGAATGTGCTGTACCCTTAAAAAAATATACCCTTCCGATGAATGCTTCCAGCCGGCTTTGTACTAATCATAAATAATTCTACATGCAGGAAATTGACAAAAGAGTAAATAAAAATTTGATACTCCGGGAGAATCTTGCCATCGAACGGACAGATATGGCTATTGACCGGACACTCTTGTCATTCATCAGTACTTCATTATACTTTGTTATTGCCGGCATGACCGTGAACAGCCTGTTGAAATTAGCTTACGGATGGTGGGTTGAAATACTTTTCTGGCTACTGGGAATTATTATACTTTTTATTGGTCTGCTGAAATTCTATCAGCAAAAGAAAAAACTAAAAGCCAGCAAAAAACACATCGGAGATTATAAACTGGAATGCGAAGATGATATTGAATAAGAATTATAACCGCTGACCAATCATCCGCAACACAGCAGCTTTTCCCTTGTGATAATCGCCTTCATCCAGTATAATTTCCTTTTGTTCACAATTGATCATATGCAAAAACTGAAAATCATTGCAAAGGGAAGGTGCATCATAAAGCATGATTGGATCTTTAGGTCCTCCGCTCGAAAACTGCACTTGTTCTTTTGCAAAAGCCTCTAACACCAAAAAACCTCCCGGTTTTATAGATTTATATACCTCCTGGTGAAATTTCGTTCTCAATACTTCCGGAAGATGCACATATATAAGCGCAACCGCATCATACTGCTTATCAGCTCTAAAGTCATTGATATTTTTCAATAGATAGTTTACCGACACACTTTTGCTGCTCGCATGTTCCAGTGCTTTCCCCATTGCTACTTCGCTAAAGTCAAATGCGTCTGTTTGCCACCCCTTTGAGGCAGCATAAACCGCATTCCGTCCTTCGCCCTCGGCAGGCAGCAGAAGGCTTCCGGGTTTATGAGCGTCAATAAACTGCTTGAAAAATGTATTCGGCTCATAACCATATACCATTTTATTTTCAGCATATCGTTGGTTCCAAAATTCATTCATAGTTAACTGGCCTTTTGAATTAACATTTTTT
>CALSAT010000476.1:0-3182 GCA_943372905.1 Bacteroides fragilis
GACATTAGTTCTCCATACCTGCGGCCATTTGAAGTTGGCATCCGTTACGCAATAAAAGAAGCTGAAGGGGTTGCCAATATGATTACCCAGCCACACAAAAGGAAAGCGGCCGGTAAATAAACCGGAACCACCACGAAGCTGGAAGCTCTTGTCGCCTTTAACATCCCAGTTAAAACCAACTCTTGGTGAGAACAATGGTTTTCTTGTTGGCAGTTTTGTATTGTCCAATGCTTTGCCGGGTCCATTCTGAATCGGCTTTCCATCTGCATCAAACAGGGTGAGGTTATCCGTGTTGGAAAAAGTGGGAGAGAAGAAATCAGTAGTACCGGTATAATTTCCACTGGCATTGAAATTCGGACTTTCATATTTGAATTTATCTTCGAAATAGACAGGCATATCCATCCGGAGGCCAATGGTAAGCTTGAAATTTTTGCCAGCCTGTATCTCGTCCTGTGCATAAGCAGAGAACTGTCCCACCGTTAAATAATACCAGGCCCATTTATCTGCCGCAGCTCTGTTCTTTGCATAATTAACATCTACGTCTAATGGGTAAGCCCCAAAAACAACAGCGCCACCTGTCAGTACACTGTCTTTAAATGTTTTAATATCTATATCACCAAACAAAGTAGGGCCATAGCCTGTCAGATTAAAGGAATTTGCAAATTTGAATGATTCAAAGGAAGCACCGAAAGTGAAACTGTGCTTGTTTTTGTAAAGATTAAAATCGTTAGTTATCTGGAAGGCATCCTGGTTCAGGCGGTTGTTGATAGAGAAAGGCTCATGACCTGCAATGATATAACGGGTATTATTTTTAGAAATATTCACGACAGGGAAGGGGGTGGAGAAAGGATTGCGGCTGTCGCGGAAAGTAGTGTAAACCACTCTGAGCTTATTGGCTGCATTGCTTTTAAAATTCGATTTTAACTCAGCCCCGAAGGAGTTCAGCTTATTAACTATTTCATAGCCGGAATTGCGGAATTGCAACGTGGTATAATCCGGGCCGCGGCGACCAATGGCACTGGGGTGAGCCGGTTTGTCTTTTTTAGCATCAAGCCCGTTATAAGTAAAAGATAACTTGTGCACTGTACTAATATTCCAGTCAAGTTTAGCCAGCCATTTATAGTTGGTTTGATCGTGTTTGAATCCCTGGTAAGGCCCGGTTTCATAATTGAAACGGGTTTTTAAAATACTGCTTACGGCAATAAGATCTGACTCCAGTACCCTGGAAGTATTTGTTTTACCAGTATTACCAGCATTTTGCGCCACATAGCTGGTGGCGCCATCTGTGCGTTGTTCTGTTTCTAAGCTAACGAAATAAAACAATTTATCTTTTTTCAGGGCTCCGCCAAACGCAAATCCCCCTTGTAGCTGGCTGAGCGCTGGTACGACTAATTTGGTTCCTGATACTTTTTTACCAGTAAAACCCTTATTTCGGAAAAACAGGTAGGTAGTTCCGGTAAAGCGATTGCTCCCGGATTTGGTAACCGTATTGATACCTGCCCCAGTAAAACCAGCCTGGGTAACATCATAAGGAGCAAGGTTAACTTGAATCTGCTCAATCGCATCCAGTGAAATAGGTTGTGCATTGGTTTGTCCGCCGGGAGTGGGGGCATCCAGGCCGAAAGGGTTATTGAAAACAGCACCATCTAATGAAAAGTTATTGTACTGACCATTTCTGCCGCCGAAAGACAGTCCATTATAAGTGGCAGAAGCAGAAGGAGATAATCTTAAAAAATCATCTGCCGAACGGGAGATTGTTGGCATCGTTCTTAATTGCCGGTTGCTGATATTAGTAGAAGCGCCGGTTCTTTTATCATCAAATAATTTCGAGCGGGAACTCACCGTAACATTGCCCAATTCTTTGGCTGTTTCCTGCAGTACAAATTCAATCGTATTATTCAGGCCCAGTTCAAGAAAAATATTTTCGGAAACGCTTTGCTGGTGACTTACATGGTTCACTGTTACCTTATAAGGTCCGCCCACCCGAAGGTTGGGTACAGTAAATCGTCCGTCAGCTTTTGTTATCAACACTTGTTTAATGCCCGCATCGGGATATTCCACCGTTACTGTGGCAGATACTAATGGGGTTCCTTTTACATCTTTTACCACACCACTGATCGTGGCGGTTGTTACCTGTGCTGTAAGGCTATTTGCAAAACAAAGCAATGCAAGCACTAACAGGCAATTTGTTTTTTTAATATACTTTCTCATTGCAGATGATTTTCGGCAAAGTAAACGCATATTAACAAATTGTTATGCGCACAATTGTACACAGGATATGAACTGAAAAAAAAATTAATATTGGAGGTTCACTTTTTTTCTATAAAGGATTTAAAATAAATGTACCACAACTTGAAATATTTTTTTTCGATGATAGCCTTATTTCAATTGACAAATTGAAATGAGTCCCCATCAAACAAGCCCTTATCGCTGAGCTTTAAATGGGGTATTACCAACAACGCCATAAAAGAGAGAGTCATAAATGGTGCTGTTAAGGTGGCGCCTAATTCTTCTTTTGTCATTTTGTCAATAGCTGTATAATCTGCTGCTACTTTGTACCCATCTTCATTACTCATTAATCCTGCTACAGGAAGCGGCAGTATCATTTCCCTGCCGCCACCAACTGCACTCACACCACCTTGTTTGCCGATCACCAGGTTCACTGCCCTGCAAATACTTTCGTCATCCACCCCCACTGCCACTATGTTGTGACTGTCATGTGCAACAGAAGAAGCCATGGCGCCTTTCTTCAAACCAAAGTTTTTAATGAATGCTTTAGCCACCGGGGCGTCTCTGTACCGGTTCACGACTACTATCTTAAGTATATCATCTTTGATGTTGGTTTGTAAAATAGTTTCTCCATATGTTATTTCCACTTCAATCCTATTGGTAATAAGCTGTCCGTCCAACGCTTCAATTACCGGGATCCTTCTGGCCTGGGGGCCATCCGCATGAAACCAGTTTGCTGCCAGCATTTCTCTTTTACTCATGGCGTTCATTTCAAAATCAGCGGATTCCTTCTTTTTACAGGAAAAATTATTTACAATGCCTGACCGTGTTGTCTTAATATTTGACAACCCATTTTCTGCCACCAGTTCGCCATCAATAAAGGTTTTCAGCACCTCAAAATCCACCAGGTCTTTTGCTACGATAAAATCAGCCGGATCACCTACTCTGAGTAA
>CALSAT010000477.1:0-3174 GCA_943372905.1 Bacteroides fragilis
CCATGTACGCCTGAGCAAGGAGGAAAAAGACCAGTGGGGCATACCGCTGCTCATCATTTCCGTCGGTTACGATGAGAACGATGATAAAATGCTGCAAGACTTCCTGGAGCAGGGCAAAGCCATGATGGAAGCGGCCGGCATAAAAGAAGTGAACACCTGGGATACCAAACAATCACCCGGTCTTGATATACACGAAATGGGCGGTGTACGCATGGGCAGCAATCCCAAAACTTCATTGCTCAACGAATGGAACCAGCTACACCATTGCAAAAATGTATTTGTAACAGACGGCGCTTGCATGACGAGCACCGGCAGCCAAAGCCCGTCTATTTTATATATGGCCTTTACCGCACGGGCTGTAAATCATGCGGTAGAAGAATTAAAAAAAGGCAATCTTTGATATGGGTATGAAGAAAAATATATTTAAACCGGCTGCATCGCTACTATCACCGCCTGTTGCAGCGCTTCGTTCAGGATTCTGTTCGCTGCTCAGTAATAAAACGAAATGGTTGATCGTGTTTGCCGCCTCCTTTATGCTCAACAGGCCAGGTGCTTTCGCCCAACAAAGAACCTACTGTAACCCTGTCAATATTGACTATGGTTATACGCCCATACCTAATTTCAGTGAATGGGGCCGCCACCGGGCTACTGCCGATCCTGTTATCGTTACATACAAAGGCGATTATTATTTATTCAGTACCAACCAATGGGGTTATTGGTACAGCAATGATATGCTGAACTGGAAGTTCAACTCCCGCAAGTTTCTGCGGCCATGGAATGAGGGCTATGATGAACTCTGTGCACCGGCTGTAGGCATTATCGGCGATACAATGATCGTTTTTGGTTCTACTTACACCAGCAAATTCACCATCTGGATGAGCACCGATCCCAAGGCCAATGACTGGAAGCCATTAGTAGATTCCTTTGAGATCGGCGGCTGGGACCCTTCATTCTTTACTGACGATGATGGACGGCTTTATATGTACAATGGCAGCAGCAACAAATTCCCGATGTATGGCATTGAACTCAACCGCAAAACATTCCAACCAATCGGTACCAGAAAAGAAATGTATTTGTTAGAGCCCTGGCGCTATGGCTGGCAACGCTTTGGCGAGCACATGGATAATACATTCCTGGACCCCTTCATAGAAGGAAGCCACCTGACGAAGCATAACGGCAAATACTATTTACAATATGGAGCGCCGGGCACAGAGTTCAGCGGCTATGCAGATGGCTTGCTGGTGGGAGATAACCCCTTAGGTCCTTTTGAGGCACAAAGTGATCCGCTGAGTATGAAGCTGGGAGGCTTTGTAAGAGGCGCTGGTCATGGTGCTACCTTCCAGGATAATTATAAGAATTACTGGCATGTTTCCACCACGGTATTATCCGTAAAAAATACATTTGAAAGAAGATTGGGTATCTGGCCCGCCGGCTTCGATGCCGAAGGAAAAATGTATTGCAACACCACATTTGGTGATTATCCGCATTATTTACCCGGAAAGTACTACCCGGAATCTCAACGTATTGAATTGGGTCATCCAACCAATATAAATCATCCTATAAATTACTTCACCGGCTGGATGTTGCTTAACTATAATAAACCCGTACAGGTGTCATCAACCCTTGGCGGTTATGTTCCCAATAATGCAGTGGATGAATTGGCAAAAACATATTGGAGTGCCGCTTCGGCCAATAAGGGAGAGTATATCCAAACCGATTTGGGGAATACTTCAACGGTAAATGCCATTCAGATCAATTACGCTGACCAGGATGTGGAAAGCAACCGGCTGGGCAAATGGAATGATCAATATCACCAGTATAAACTGTATTCTTCTCTGGATGGAAAGAAATGGAACCTCTTGGTAGATAAAAGCAATAATAAAACCGATGTGCCGCATGACTATGTAGAACTGGCCACGCCGGTACAGGCCAGATTTATCAAACTGGAAAATATACACATGCCCACTGGTAAGTTCGCTATCAGTGGCTTCAGAGTGTTTGGTAATGGCAATGGCAGTAAGCCCGGTCCGGTAAATGGATTTATAGTACTGCGTACTGAAAAAGACAAACGCAGTGCTTTCATTAAGTGGAAGCCGGTGGACAATGCTTTTGCTTACAACATTTATTATGGCACACACCCGGACAAACTATATACCAGTATTATGGTGCATTCCAATAATGAGTATTGGATGAAAGCGATGGATTCGCAAAAAATTTATTATTACAGTATCGAATCTATAAATGAAAATGGGACGAGCGAAAGGAGTAAAGTGATTAAAGTTGATTAATGGTTTAAGATGAAAAAGATTACCAGCCTGCTTATTGTTTGCTTGTTTGCCGCCGCTTCGGCTCAGTCGCAGGAAAACATTCCTTTCTGGAGTGAGGTGCAGGCATTAAAGAAAAAGGACAGCCTCTCGTTTCCGGCACCCAACCAGGTCCTATTGATCGGGAGTTCCTCTTTTACCATGTGGCAGGATGTACAGGAGTATTTCCCCCGGCATAAAATATTGAACCGGGCCTTCGGCGGTTCCACTTTACTTGACCTGATCCGTTTCCGGTATGAGGTGATCTATCCCTACCATCCCAGGCAGATCGTAATGTATTGCGGCGAAAATGATTTTGCTTCGAGTGATACAGTAACGGTGGGTATGGTGCTACAGCGATTTAAAACGTTGTACAGGTTGATAAGGGTTAAGCATCCCTCGGTGCCGTTCCTGTATGTATCCATGAAGCCAAGTCCCAGCCGTGCGCACCTGATGCCCAGGTATGCAGAAGCGAACAGGCTGATAAAGGAGTTCCTGGCAACCGAAGCAAAAACTTCCTTTGCTGATGTATATTCCCAAATGCTGAAACCGGACGGAAGCCCGATAGATGATATATTCTTTACCGATAAACTGCATATGAATGCAAAAGGATATGCTATCTGGCAAAAAATTTTAGAACGATATTTGATAAAATGAGAAAAATACTATTTGCAGGAATTAGCGTACTGCTCTTTTCTTGCAGCGAAAAGAAACCTGCCATCACTAAGATCGCTTTTGGCTCCTGCGGATACCAGGATGAACCACAGCCTGTGCTGACATTGGCTGCTGAACAAAAACCCGCCGCTTTTATTTTTCTCGGCGATAACAATTATTGCGATACCGATAATATTGATACGCTGCGTAATAAATA
>CALSAT010000478.1:0-3168 GCA_943372905.1 Bacteroides fragilis
AATATAAACAAACTTATCAAACATAATTTGAATATAAAAACAATCCGGCTAATGACGGCACCACACCATGAATCTGTTGCAAGAAAATACCGCTTTCATTAAAAAAATAGCCGGCGATCTCGGCTTTGAACACTGCGGTATCGCCAAAGCCGTAAAACTTGATGCAGACGCCGCCCGCCTCGAAAAATGGCTGCACCAGGGCATGCATGGCACTATGCAATACATGGAGAATCATTTTGACCTGCGCATAGATCCGTCTAAACTGGTGCCCGGCGCCCGGTCGGTGATCACCCTGTTAAAAAATTATTACCCTTCCCGGCAGCAACAACCCCATACCCCGGGAATATCCAAATATGCATTTGGCAAAGACTATCATGAAGTGATCAAAACAAACCTTCATATTTTCCTGGACCGCATCCGGGAAAAAATCGGCGATATACATGGTCGCGGCTTTGTGGATTCTGCGCCGGTGCTGGAAAGGTCGTGGGCACAAAGAAGCGGCCTCGGTTGGGTGGGAAAGAATGGTAACCTCATCAATAAACAGAGCGGCTCTTTTTATTTTATCGCCACCCTTATTACCGATCTTTCGCTGGCATATGATGATCCGGTTGCCAAAGATTATTGCGGCACCTGCACCCGCTGTATAGATGCCTGTCCCACTGATGCCATACTCCCGGATAAAGTAGTGGATGGCAGCCGCTGTATCTCCTACTTCACCATAGAACTAAAAGAAATGCTGATACCGGATGTTATGAAAGGGAAATTTGATAACTGGATGTTTGGTTGTGATACCTGCCAGGATGTATGCCCCTGGAACCGTTTCAGCAAACCAACTGATGAACCGGCCTTTACTCCGTTGCCGGAAATACTGGACCTGTCTGCCCGGGAGTGGGAAGACATGACAGAAGAAAGCTTTAAAAAAATATTCCGGCATTCACCGCTGCGCCGGGCTAAATTCAGCGGCATACAAAGGAATCTTCAATTCATTCGTAACAGTGATGGAGAAAGCGCTGGTCAATAAGAGATATAAACTGCAAAAATTTCCCGGCAAAGGCGGCTGGACATTTGCTGCCATCCCGGAAATTCCCGCTGATAAGAAAAACCCATTTGGCTGGGTAAGAGTAAAGGGCTTTATTGATGACTACCCGATCAGCAATTACCACCTGATGCCGATGGGAAACGGACAACTTTTTTTGCCGGTGAAAGCTGCTATCCGAAAACAGTTAAAGAAAAAGGAAGGCGACTGGATCATTGTTCAGCTCTTTGGAGATAATGGACCGTTCACCATCCCCGAGGAAGTATGGCAATGCCTGCAGGATGAACCCAAGGCGCTAAAGCAATTCAATAAACTGACAGAAAGTGAAAAAAGCAACCACATCAAACATATCTATGCAGTAAAAAAACCG
Organism: Bacteroides fragilis; assembly: GCA_943372905.1. GTDB lineage: Bacteria > Bacteroidota > Bacteroidia > Chitinophagales > Chitinophagaceae > JJ008. Next base: position 1,407 of record CALSAT010000478.1, read on the forward strand.
GAGACCCGTGCTGCACGCATTGCTCAACTGATCAACACACTGCTTTCTGCCAGGTAGATCAGAAGCCCCAGCCTACCTTTATAGAAAGTCTTTTCAGCCTGTAATCATAACTGCTGATATAATCGGGGCAGGGCCCTACCAGGCAAGGAAAATCATTCTTCACCTTTTCTTCCATCCGCTTGTAGCTGTATCCCAAATGAAGGAGTATCGAGTTATCTGCTTTACCTACGCCAAACTTATACCCAAAACCGGTAGCCCAATACAAGCCGCTGTATTGCTCCTTATCCACCTCGTATAGAGTATAAAGATACTCCTGCTGCCAGGGAATATTGATACCAGCATCACCGGAAATAAAAAGGCTGCGTTTTCCTTTTTGAAATAAGTTCCTGTTCACTGATGCAAACACGGGCACACTCCGGAGGTAATACCAGTCTATTCCAATGCCAATTCCACCAAACCACTTTTTCCATTTCAACCCATTGATGGTTTGCAATTGCAGTTCAGTATCCGAATCGCCAATGGTGATACCGGCATAAGTTTGTGAAGCAAAAGAAGGTTTTTGCTGGGCGTATCCTCCCGCACCCAGCAGGAACAGGGCGGACAGGCATATCAGTATCTTTTTTGTACGCATAGTGTTGTTTTTAAAATGCTGCTGTTGTTGATCACCATAAAAAAATACTCATTCCAGTTTATGAAATGAATATTTTTCATGGTGCATTTCATGACTATACTTTATCGTTTCACAGAGAGTTTACTTTTTTGCACCAGGTCTGCCGGGTTCGAATAATCAAACTGGTACAGTCCGTCTTTTGCCACCACCAGCAGGTTTTTGTTCCAGGCTATCGCATCATAAGTTTCTATTCCCGAAATTGTTTTTATCAGGGTCAGACTTAACGGGTCGGCAGCATTATACATTTTCAGCCCGTCTCTTCCATCGCAGATAAAGAGCAGCTGGTTGTCTTTAGCAAGGCCGTGCGGGTTCGTCATTTGGTAAGTCTTTGCCAATACCGGCGCACTCAGGTTGCTGATGTTCACCACTTCCAGTTCATTGATCATACCACCACAGGTGTTACCATTCCGGAGTGTCACATAAGCATAATTATTATCAGCCACTACCGGGTCGCAGGCACGGAAATGAGTAAACGACCCTTCCCGTACCGGCGACGCAGGATTATTAATGCTATAAATAAACATACCGGTAGCAGAACCAATAAACAACTTATTTTGAAAAGGATAAATGGTTTCAATATTCCAGCCCAGTTGCTGAGTGGATGTATGCGCCGGAGCAAGCTGGTCCGTAATGTTATAAGTACTCAGCCGAAACTGGTTGACCGTATAGAGATAATCATTCACAATAGAAAAGCGGGCCATTGATCCGGCAATTCCAACAGGAGCGCCACCAGCACCTATACCTGTAGTCTGTGGCCCTCCCTGGTAAGATGATAATACCATCACATCCTCGGCCATGAAACGGCCTGAATGAAGTCTCACCGTTGTATCCTTCTTTGTCCAGCCCACGATCACCCGGCTGCTGTCAGCTATGAATCCATTACTATATATTCTTTCAGGAAATACATGAGGAATGAACCGTACAAACCTTGCCTGTAAGGGATCGGCAATATCCACCACCACCATATCGCTATAGAGGTCTGCATACAGTGTATTCCCTTTTACCGCAATATCAAGATTACCCGGAATATCAATAAATGATTTCTTCACCGGGCTAGCCGGGTTACTGTTATCAATTACATGAATTCCTTTA
>CALSAT010000479.1:0-3168 GCA_943372905.1 Bacteroides fragilis
GGTATAAAGATGCAAGATGCATTTACCCATGTTTTTGAAAATATGTACAACAAGGCGGTCATTATCGGCAGCGATTGCTATGAACTTACAACGCCCATTGTTGAAAATGCTTTTTCCCTGCTGGATAAACATGATGCAGTGATCGGCCCTGCCAGGGATGGTGGTTATTATTTGCTGGGCATGAAAAAAAATATTCCTGCCCTTTTTCATAATAAAGAATGGAGTACTGGCGCTGTTTACCGGCAAACAATAAGCGACCTGGAGAATGGAGCTATTTCCTATGCCAGCCTCCTTGTACTAGCTGACGTTGACACTGCAGAAGACATACCAGCCGCCCTTTTAGACTATCTGTAATTCAGCATTTGTTTATACTTATCTGCCATTTGCTGCTGTGATGCGCCTTTCTTATACATTTTTACAATCTTGTAATTAGCCCGTTGCACCTGCCACCACGAATTAGTTTCGTATTTTCTTGCAGACACCAGCACACGGCCATTCATTACTTTGTAACGTACATTTTTTCTCGCCCTTTCACAAAACTCATACTCCTCCATTATTTTCATAGACGAATCGAAGCCACCCTGCGACTGAAATAATTGCTTTGTAATAAACAATGTCTGATCGCCTCCCATACACATAAACCAATCGAAACGGGTGAAGAAGGCATTGAGTTTCAACAGCAACCGGGAAGAATCGAATTTGGTTTTGTAGCGTCCGATTAAAAACCCTTGCTCAATTGCGGCTTCAATATCTGTAACAAAAGAGGCTGGTGGCTGGGTATCTGCATGAACAAAGTAAAGTACCGTCCCCCTGGCAGCAGATGCGCCATAATTCATTTGTGCCGCCCTTCCTTTTTGAGGAGATCCAAGTACCACTGCGCCGGCCGCCTTTGCCAGTTCCGTTGTATTGTCGGTACTTCCTCCATCGGAAACAATGATCTCTATATCAGCGCCGGCAGCGCCATTCTTAAGCCATACAATAATCTTTGCGATATGTGCTGCCTCATTAAAAGTGGGTATGATTATACTGATCATCTGTGGGCTTGTTGAATGAAGTTACGTACCCGGTCACGACTGCGTTTGCAAACTATGTTTTTTGGCCTTTAGTGAATACACCATCGGCAGCTTTCCCTCCATGCCTTTAATATGCCACTGGCCCTTTTCTGTTTCTATCGTATTTCTGAAACAAGGGTAAGGAGAATACATGTGCTCATTAAATAGTTCTATCTGTAGCCCGGCGCCGATCAATGCATTCAGCACTTCACTGATACTGTGGTTCCAGCTATATTCCTTTCCCGTTATGGCGGCATTCCGGTCGGTGTAGGTGCCTTCGTTTTCAGTGATGATCACTTCCCGGTTGTCATAATAATATTTGATATGGGTAAAATCATCATCAAACATCCACAGCACCGGATGAAACTCGGCGATATAAAAAGTGCCTCCTGGTTTTAGCCGTTCTGCTATCATAGCTGCCCAGGGTTGCAGATCAGGCAGCCAGCCGATGGTGCCATAGGAAGTAAATATAATGTCGAATAATTCATTTACATAGGCAGAAGTATCATACACATTACAACAAATAAATTTGGCATTCAATCCCAGCTCATCATTAAGCATTATAGCTTCTTTAATAGCCTCGTCAGACAGGTCCACCCCTGTCACTTCAGCACCGCGTCTGGCCCAGTCCAGGCTGTCCATTCCAAAATGGCATTGCAGGTGCAGCATTTTCTTACCGCTTACATCACCCAGATCCTTTAGTTCAATAGGAGTAAGTACTGATTCTCCGGCTTTGAAACCAGCGAGATTGTAGAAAGAAGAATCTTTGTGAACCATGGTTCGCTGATTCCAGAGATGCCGATTGGCAGTAAAATAATCGTTATAATTTTTCATACATATATCCTTTAAGAAAGGAAGCTAAAGCTGGACTATCTTATGCAACGTTCATAAATCGCATCAGCAATGTCTTCCAACAGGTAATGATGATCTTTACCATCAGGCATTGAAGACTTAAAAAGTATTTCCTGTTGTTGAGAAGCCACTTCTAAGTACAGCCAGCAAGGATAAGTAACATTCACTTCTTTATTGCTACCCGCGGCTAACTGATCTTTTACAACTCCTTCTGCAATTACGACTCCTTTTAATTGTGGATTCATTTCAGCATACTGAACCTTGAAGTTCTCCCGCAATTTTCCATTCGTCAGTGCGGAAAGGTTTCGCTGAAAGGAATGTATATCTGTTCCGTCAGGCAGCGGCCGGTTTCTAACCAGCATACCCAGTGATTCCTCCAGCGCTTCAGGGGTATAGGTGCCATTTTTGAGGCCATCAATTATTTTAGCGGCCATTCTTTTGTTTTTATCAACGGCCCATTGCATGCGAAGCCAGGCAATACCTCCAATAAGGAGCGTAAGTATCACTATGGTAATCTTTATCATTTCCGGTCGGTTTGATAAGCAAAAAGGGAGTATAAAACTCCCTTTTTAATATTAGTATTAGTTTTATTAACCTAATGCCACTCTTTTAAACTCTGTCACTTTCACATCTCCGCTTTCTTTCAGGTAGTCAGCTACTGTTTTGCCGCCATCCTTTACAAAAGCCTGTGCTGTCAGGGTTTGCTCTTTAAAGAAAGCACCCATTTTACCTTCGGCAATTTTTGCCAGCATTTCTTCTGGTTTACCTGCCATTTTTGGATCTTGCTTCATAAGCTCCATGATAATATCTTTTTCACGGGCTACTACTTCAGGAGATACAGATGCAGCATCAACAGCTACCGGGTTCAGGGCGGCAATTTGCATAGCCACATCTTTACCGGCATCAGCAGCTACTTTATCCATACCCACCAGTACACCGATACGGTAAGCGCCGTGGATATAAGAAGCTACATAAGCAGCATCTACCCTTTCAAATTTGGTAACACCGATCTTCTCACCGATAGTAGCCAGCTTTTCATCAACGAGTTGGGCTACTGTCAGGTCGCCGATCTTTACTCCCTGCAATTCTTCCAGTGTTTTTACATTGGCAGAAATGGCTGCATCTGCAATGGACTGACCAAAAGCTACGAAGTCAGCATTCTTGGAAACGAAGTCAGTTTCGCAGCTTACACAAACCACGATGCCTGTTTTATTATCGGCCGTAGTTTGGGCGATCACAACCCCTTCTTTTGCTTCGCGGTCGC
>CALSAT010000480.1:0-3165 GCA_943372905.1 Bacteroides fragilis
AAGGCGATATTTATCTGATGCCCAATAAGCATTATATAGACCAGTTTGATTATTCCTATACGGGGTTGGAACTATATATGGTAGAAGGGATAATCATTGCCGGTGATGTGGCCAAAGGCTCGCCGGCAGAGGCGGCCGGAATAAAAGAAGGAGACCAGATATTATCCGTCAACAAGAATTTTTCGCAAAACCTCAACCAGTATAAAATTGCCCTGCAGGTGCCCAATGAAAAAATAAAGATCATCATCCGCCGGGATGGGGAAATAAAGGATATCGAATTCAAGGTAAAAAGCATTATCTGATCTGGTAATTACCACCCCTCCAACCGCATTTTTCAATACTTTTACTTTTCCACTCAAGTTCAGCAGAAGGCAGAACAAAGGAAAGCTTACCGCAAAACGCTTCGGTGAGCAATAAGCAACTTTATATTTTAAATGCTGTTATTGATATTATGATACAATTTGAAAGATTCACCCTGGCCAACGGCCTCCGGGTGATAGTGCACCAGGATCTGAGTACCCCAATGGCGGTGATGAACATCATGTACGATGTGGGGGCAAGAGATGAAAACCCGGAACAGACCGGCTTTGCACATCTGTTTGAACACCTGATGTTTGGTGGGTCGGTAAACATTCCTAGCTACGACGAGCCACTGCAAATGGCCGGAGGAGAAAACAATGCCTATACCACCAACGACCTTACTAATTATTACATACAGTTGCCTGCCGAAAATTTGGAAACCGCATTTTGGCTGGAAAGCGACCGGATGCTTTCACTGGCCTTTGGTGAAAAAAGTTTAGAAACACAACGAAAGGTGGTGTGTGAGGAATTCAAAGAACATTATCTCACCAAGCCTTATGGAGATGTGTGGCATAAAATGCGAGAATTGGCCTATACCAAACATCCCTACCGATGGATGACGATTGGAAAAGAGTTGTCTCATATTGAAAATGCACAGCTGGATGATGTAAAGAATTTCTTCTTTAAGCACTACCGGCCGGTGAACGCAGTGCTGGTGGTGGCGGGTAATGTGACCACTGAAAAAGTAAAAGCACTGACAGAAAAATGGTTTGGCGATATCCCCGCAGGGGAAAAATATAAACGCAACTTGCCTGCCGAACCAGTTCAAACAGAAGAGAGAAAAAAGATCATCAAAGCTAATGTGCCGCTGGATGCTTTGTATAAATGCTGGCACATGGGCTCCCGGCTCGACAGGCGCTATTATATTACCGACCTGCTGACTGATATTCTAAGCGGCGGCGGCTCATCAAGGTTATACCAGTCGCTGGTGAAAGAACAGCAACTCTTCAGCAATATAGAATGCCATCACTTTGGCAGTACCGACAATGGACTGGTGGTAGTGGAAGGTAAACTCGTAAAAGGGGTAGCCATGGAGGCTGCCGAAAAAGCCGTGGAGAAAGAATTAGACCGGATGAAGAACGAGCTGGTGAGTGACGCAGAACTGCAAAAAGTAAAAAACAAAACAGAAAGCATGATCGCATTTGAAGATATGAGTGTGATGAGCAGGGCCAGCAGCCTTGCCTATTATGAAATATTGGGCGATGCATCCTGGATGAACTTTGAACTGGAGAAGTATGGCTCAGTAACTACTGAAGACATCTTGCAGGAAAGCCGGGTCATCTTTCGTCCCGAAAACTGCAATACGATTCATTATTTGTCTAGTAATTAATTAACAGGAGAAAAGAAAGGAACAACATGCCAGACAGGAAACAAGCCCCTAAAATAGTGGATGCCGTCAATTTCGATCTGCGGTTAAAAAAGGCAGATAAGATTATTCTTCGCAATGGGGTGGAAATATATGCAGTGAATGCAGGAGCAGAAGATGTCTTATCGCTGGAATGGGTATTCTTTGCAGGCAACTGGCAGGAGGAGCAGAACCTGGTAGCAGCCACAACCAATTTTTTACTGCGCAATGGTACTTCCACTAAAACGGCTTTCCAGATCAACGAGCATTTTGAATATTATGGAGCCTATCTCAACAGGGCTTGCTATAACGAAACAGCCACTATCACCCTTCACTGCCTGGTAAAGCATGTAAAGGAACTGCTGCCAGTAGTAAAAGAACTGATCACCGACTCGGTGATGCCGCAGGATGAGCTTGATATTTATAAACAAAATATGAAGCAACGGCTGAAGGTAAGCCTGAAAAAAAGTGATTTTGTAGCTAACCGGATGATAGATGTATGCCTCTTCGGGGAAGAGCATCCGTATGGAAAATACAGCAAGGCCGAAGATTTTGATTCTCTCAACAGGCAGCAATTGCTCGACTTTTATAAAAAGTATTACCAGCAGGGAAAACTGATCATGTTTGTGGCAGGTAAACTACCAGCGGATATGCAGCAGATGCTGGATCAGCATTTTGGAGATCTTACTTATAACAATATCGCTACTGATCCTATTCTGATATATCCCGCTGTTGAAAAAAAGATCAGGATAACCAATGATCCGGAAGGAGTGCAGGGGTCTATTCGTATTGCCAGATATTTTCCAGGGAGGCAGCATCCGGATTTTATGAAAGCCATGGTACTGAATGCCTTGTTTGGCGGTTTCTTTGGCTCCCGGCTGATGAGCAATATAAGGGAAGACAAAGGCTATACCTACGGCATACATAGTTATTTACAGAACCATGTTCACGATTCCGCCTGGATGGTAAGTACTGAAGCAGGGAAAGATGTTTGTGAAGCTACAATTGCAGAAGTTTATAAAGAAATGAAAGACCTCCGGGAAGAATTGGTGGATGAAGAAGAGCTTTTGCTGGTGCGAAACTATATGATGGGGGGTATTCTCGGCGATCTGGATGGTCCTTTCCAGATCATAGCCCGCTGGAAAAACATTGTGTTGAATAATCTTACAGAGCAATATTTCTACGACTCTTTGCAAACGATCAAAACTATCTCCGCCGAAGAATTGCGGCAACTGGCGCAAAAATATTTGCAGCCGGAAGATTTCTATGAGCTGGTAGTGGTGTAAGCCGTTAGATAGTTTGAGGGATTTAGGGCTTCATAAGTTTTGTATTTAACAGCCTTAAGTATATGAAAACAACCTCTACCTTTGAATCGTCTTCCCAAACTGGCGAACTATTAAACTTTTGAATTTCTCATGATTTTCGACCGCAAAGACTTATCCAACGATCAGCTGGTTCAT
>CALSAT010000481.1:0-3153 GCA_943372905.1 Bacteroides fragilis
TCCTGTGTATAAAAGCCCCCATATTTCATTTTGTCGTTTCCTGTTCCGGGATAGCGGCCGATGATGGTCCCATTTCTCCAGCCGCCCACCTGCGTCAGTTTCGGGTATTTTTTTATTTCAATACGCCAGCCCTGGTCTTCTGTCAGGTGCCAGTGAAATTTATTGATCTTATGAAGTGCCAGGTAATCAATATATTTCTTTACAAAAGAAACAGGTTGAAAATGGCGGGCCACATCCAGGTGCATGCCCCGGTAAGCAAAGCGTGGGGTATCTTCTATGTACAAAAAGGGAATCTTTAGTGGGGTACCAGGCTTCTTAAGCTGAAAATCAGGTACAGGTAATAACTGTATCAGCGTCTGGATGCCGTTGAAAGTACCACTGGCATTATCACCACCGATATATATACCTTTTTCATCCACCGTCATTATGTATGCGCCGGGTTGTTCTTTTTCCAGTCGTTCATAATTAAGACGGATAGCATTGGTGGAGGCTGAATTAGTTACCACTTTCAACTTTATCAGGTAAAACTTTTGCAGGTAGTCATTCAGATAGGCAGCCGTTTTTTCCAATCCACTCCCCTGCAAAACGATCACAGTGGAAGCAGTAATGTTGAAACCAGTGCCTTCACCGGTCAGCTTTACCACGGCCGGTTGGGGAATAATATTTACCTGTTGTGCTGACGTAATACCTGTAAGAAGTAAGAGGCAAAAGCTGATGGTTAACCGCATATAAATAGTTTAAGTCTATCGGATGATTGGCAAATATATGGCGCTTGGATTAGTGGCATCATGATAAATACGGATGGTGGCTTTTTTGAAATCAGCCGCCACGGCTTCGTAAATATTCATGAATTGTTGTGGGTTTCTGTCGGCCAGGGGAAACCAACTGCTTTGTACCTGTATCATCAGGCGGTGTCCTTTTTTAAATGTATGGGCGATATCAGGCAATTCGAATTTCACGGTTTCTATTTTACCGGGCTTAAAAGGAGAAGGGGTTTCAAAACTGTTCCGGAATTTTCCCCGCATGATCTCGCCCCGCACCAGCATCTGGTATCCATCCATCGGGTAATTGTTGTTGCCTGCACGGCCCGCTGACTGAACTGTACCCGGATATTTGAAATCATCCGGAAAAACATCGATCACTTTTACCACAAAATCTGCATCGGTTCCGCTGATGCTTACTTTCAGGTCAGCGATCACAGGTCCTGCCAGGGTAAGGTCTTCTTCAAGAGGATCTGTTTCAAAGGTTAATACGTCTGGTCTGCGGGAGGCAAAGCGCTGATCATCGGTCATGTATTCACTGGTCCTTCTGAAATGTACATCTTCTGTATAAGGAACAGGATGTGCTGGGTCGCTGATATATTCAGTAAAGTTGTTCTTTGCACCGGACCGGTTCCAGGAAAGAGCACCATTTGCTTCGAGGTAAATATCCCGTCCATTGCCGGCAGGGGGCCACTGATCCATTTTTCTCCATTGATTTTCGCCGGTAAAAAAGATATTGGCCTCTGCTATTTGGGGCAGGTCGCCTTTTCCTTTCAGGTAATAATTAAAGAAAGGCAGTTCGATATTGTTCTGGTACCACTGTGATGTATTGCTGTTGAATTTTACATTGCCCAGTTGTGTGCCATCATTGCTGGCCCATTGTCCGTGGTACCAGGGGCCCATTACTATCCGGTTGTTGGTGGAGGGACTTTGTTTTTCAATTGCCTTATATAAATTCCAGGCACCCCAGCAATCTTCAGCATCAAACAAACCGCCCACTACCAGCATAGCGGGTTTTACATCATACATAGCCACACGGGCATTCCTTGCTTTCCACCAGTCATCATAGTTGGGATGTGCGTACAGGTCTTTCCAGAATTGCACACTGTCTTTCATGTGCTTCATCAGGTCGGGGAGTGTATTGTTCAAATAAAATTTATAATTATCCCTGACGGGAAAATTATATCCCGGTGAGCCTACGGTAGTGGGCTTTGGCCTTGGTTTGCCAAATCCCGAGTAAAAACTAAAACCATCCATTTGGAAAAAAGCACCGTTGTGGTGAAAGTCATCACCGATGAACCAATCGGTTACCGGGGCCTGCGGACTTACGGCCTTCAATGCCGGATGGTTGCTGGCGGCCGCCATCGTGGCATAGAAGCCGGGATAAGAGATGCCGAAGATGCCCACATTGCCGTTGTTGGACGTATGCTGAATGATCCAGTCAATGGCATCATAGGTATCGCTGGCCTCATCTGTGTCGTTTCCTGTTTTGGTTTTATTAAAAGGACGAACATCCACGAATTCGCCTTCACTCATCCAGCGACCCCGCACATCCTGGATGACAATGATATAATTTTCCCGGGCATAGTATTTCCAATGACCACTCCACAGGCGGGAAGAAAGTTCTTTGCCATAGGGTGCACAGGAATACGGTGTCCGCATCATGAGCACAGGATGTTTTTCACTCTTGTCGTTAGGGATATACAGGGTGGTAAAAAGTTTGATGCCATCCCGCATAGGGATATATTGTTCCTGCTTGGTGTAGTTGTCTTTGATCCAGGCAGAATCCTGGTTAGTCTGGGCACGGGCAACAATAAAGAAGAGAACCAGCAGCAGGGAACCTGTTATTTTTTTCATGGAAGTTGTTTTGAAGGTTTAAATTTAGTGTATCTCAAAAAACTTACCTTAATTTTCCAATTTAACAGATATACCCGGCCTGCGCTACAGGCGATACCGGGTTGGTTTCTTTCAATTTATTTGTCTTTTATGCAAACACATACGGATGTAATAACTACTTTTTATACAGCATTTAGTAAACTGGACCATGTTACGATGAACAGTTGCTACAGCGAGGATATTGTTTTCAGCGATCCTGCATTTGGATTACTGCGGGGCGAAGAGGCAAAATACATGTGGGAAATGCTTTGTACGAATGCTAAAGATTTTTCGCTGACCTTCTCTAATATCCAGATTCTGGATGAGGAGTATGCGACCTGCAATTGGGTAGCCACTTATACTTTTTCCAAAACCAACCGGAAAGTGGTGAATTACATAAAAGCTTTCATGCGTTTCAAAGATGGTAAGATCGTGGAACACAGCGATGCATTCAAACTCAGTAAATGGGCGGCACAGGCATTAGGATGGAAAGGCGCTTTGTTTGGCTGGATGAGCT
>CALSAT010000482.1:0-3142 GCA_943372905.1 Bacteroides fragilis
TTTTATCCTGGTACTAATAAGATCAATTTTGATGATGGCTCAGTAACAGAGAACACCCGTGTTTCTTACCCGCTACATTTTATCAGCAATGCCATAGAACCCTCTATTGGCGGTTTACCAAAAAACATTTTCTTTCTTACCTGTGATGCATTTGGCGTACTCCCTCCTATTTCCAAGCTAACTCCCGGCCAGGCGATGTACCAGTTCATTTCTGGTTATACCGCTAAAGTAGCCGGCACGGAGCTCGGCGTAACAGAACCCAAACCTACTTTCAGCGCCTGTTTTGGCGCCCCTTTCCTTCCGTTGCATCCGGGCAAATATGCGCAGATGCTCGGCGATAAAATGCAGGAACATAAAGTAAATGTATGGATGATCAATACCGGATGGACTGGCGGACCCTATGGTACAGGCAGTCGCATGAAGCTGAAATATACCCGTGCCATGATCACCGCAGTATTGGACGGCCAATTGAAAGATGTGGAATTTGAAACGGATCCTGTTTTTGGTGTAGCTATTCCTAAGGAGTGCTCTAATGTTCCTACCGATGTATTGAACCCGGTGAATACCTGGGCTAACAAAACTGCCTTCCGGGAAAAAGCAAAATACCTCGCAGGGTTGTTTGTAAAGAATTTTGAAAAATATGCTGATGGTGTAACAGAAGAAGTGCTTGCCGCATCGCCTAAAGCTTAGTATAAAAATTTTGGGCGGTTTTTATTATTTCCCCCATCCTGCTTTTCAGGATGGGGTTTTTATTTATTTTAACGGAGAATCAATACACTTAAATAACTTTTTTGCCGACTTTACGTTGATATTACTTCATGAAGTACCTGTATTCAATAATTATTACATTCTCCTTCCTGCTCCCTGTAGCGGGTAATGCACAGGGAAACAACGAGGATGTGCTGGCCTGGAGCGCCACCCGTAAACTTACATGGGCTGATTACAAAGCCAGGCCTGATCCCAGCAGTGATGCTGCCGCTTCCACCACCACTTATCTCAGTATTGAGTACAATATCAGCAGCAACAATTTCAGCTACAAAATAAAATCCCGTTTCTCAAAAGACCGTTCCTGGGGTCGGCACAAGGACGCCTACATCCTGAGCCATGAACAAGGCCATTTTGATATTGCAGAGATTTTTGCCAGAAAGTTGCACAAAGAGATGAGTGAATACAAATTCAACTCCCGCACTTACCAGAAAGACTTTAAAAAAATCTATGAAAAAGTAACTGACGAAAAGGAAGAAATGCAAAACGATTACGACAGGCAAACCCGCCACAGTATCAACAAAGAAAAGCAGGCTGAGTGGCTGCTGAAGATCGAAAAACTGCTGGAAGAATATGCAGATTATGCTGATTACTAAAGCTCAAACGAAAGCCTGACCAAAGATTTTACACAAAAGCCGTTCTGAACAGAAGGAAACCATTTACCTGACAATTTCAACACCCTTACCACTTCTTCATATTTCTGGGCTGGGGCCGTATTTAACAAGGTAAAGCCTGACAGATCACCGTTCTTGTCCACCTGGAATCTCAGTTCTACTGTATGTTTTCCTTTGAGGCCTTTATCCAGATTTTTCTTTGCAAACTTTCTCCATTCATCTTCTCCGCCGGGGTAATAGGCCGACTTTGCTGAACGATCGAAGATGCCGTTATCATCCTGTTCATTCAGGTTGTACTTACAGGAACAAGTAAACTCCCGAATGGAGTAGGTGGTGTCTTTGTATTCCTGGGAGTTGGCGGTGAAGTAGCTAAATATGCATAGCAACAAAAAAACTTTTCTCATAATACAGGTTAAAACAACCCATACAATTGTGCATCCACTTTCCGGATGATCTCCCCAAAATCCTCATCTTTTTCACCAAACTTGTTTTTGTCCACATCGATCACCAGCAGCGGGCCTTCTTTGTACTCTGCTATCCATTTGTTGTAATACTCGTTCAGTTTTTTTAGATAATCCAGGCGGATATTTTCTTCATACTCTCTTCCTCTTTTTTGAATTTGTCCTACCAGGGTAGGTACAGAAGCGTTGAGATAGATCAGCAGATCAGGTGGCTCCACTAATGTCTTCAGGGTTTGAAAAAAATGAAAGTAATTATCAAAATCCCGTTTGCTCATCAGGCCCATTTCATGCAGGTTGGGCGCAAAGATGTTCGCATCTTCATAGATCGTCCGGTCCTGGATAACGGTTTCTGTTCCTTTTTGTATTTCCACCAACTGCCGGAGGCGGCTGTTCAGAAAGAATATCTGCAGGTTGAAACTCCAGCGGGGCATATCCTCATAAAAATCCATCAGGTAAGGATTGTGGTCCACATCTTCAAAATTGGGTATCCATTTATAATGCTTGCTCAGCATTTCGGTCAGGGTAGTTTTTCCGGCCCCGATATTGCCGGCCACTGCGATGTGTTTTGGTTTTTTTGCTTTTGCCATAACTGGATAGATTCCACTATTAAATTACAAATCCCAATTGGGGGAAGCGTCAAAGTAAACCTCTTTTTTGGAATTTGAGATTTTAAAGGTTGGGATTTTTAGAAATAATTCAGTCCGATCGCCTCCCGTACCAGCCCCATCGTGGCGGCGGCACTTTTCCGGGCTTTTTCGGCCCCCTTTTCCATTACTTCTTTGAGATAAGCGGGATTATTACGAATGGACTCAGCCTTTTCCCGGATAGGGGCAATGAATTTCACCATATCCTCACCCAATTGCTTTTTCATATCTCCATAGCGAATGGTGCAGTTGTTATAATCGGTTTCAAATTTATTGATAACGTCTTGCCCGCTTACCAGTTTCATCAGGCTGAATACGTTTTGAATGATCTCCGGTTTGGGGGAGTTGGGTTCAGTTGGGCCACTATCAGTCTTTGCCTTCTTCACTTTTTCCACAATGAGCTTATCATCATCCGATAGGTACAAAGTCGCATACTGGTTCTCGCTTTTACTCATCTTTCCTGCTCCATCCAGGCTGGGCACTTTTACCAGCTCATCACCATAATTAAAAGCCTGCGGCTCAGGAAATACATCGCCATAGCGGTGATTGAAACGGTTGGCAAACGTTCTTGCCATCTCCAGGTGTTGCTCCTGGTCTTTTCCTACTGGCACATAAGAAGCCCGGTGCAAGATAATATCGGCCGTTTGCAACACAGGAT
>CALSAT010000483.1:0-3141 GCA_943372905.1 Bacteroides fragilis
GGGGCTGGCCAATGTTTTCTCGCTGAAGCAGGACCGGGCCGAAGCTTCCCGTTATTACTATATGGCAGTACCTTATTTAAAAGAAGTACTGAACAACGACCTTCTTTGTGAAGCCTACCTGGGCATTGCAAAAATATATGAGGGACTAAACAATAGGGATTCTTCGGCTTACTACGGGCATCTGAGCTTCCAGGTAGGTAAGAATGACGGATTTCTTACCCGGCAGCTGGATGCGGCGATATTTTTAAGCAGGCATTATAAAAAGATATCGGTTTATGACAGTGCTTTTCATTATATAGAACTTTCGGTGGGGTTAAAAGATTCTGTGATGGGTAATGAAAAATTGAGAGCGGCGATGGTCATTTCTTCTGATGAAAAGTTGAGGCAGGCGGAACTGGCAGAGCAGAAGAGAAAAGATAAAGCCGCCCGGTACCAGCAATTGCAACTGCTGCTGATCGCCATTTTTATTCCCCTGTTATTCCTGATCACTCTTTTTGTAAGCCGTATAAAGATCCGTGTACAGTTTATCCGGTTCATGGGGGTCATCTCTTTACTCTTTTTGTTTGAGTACCTTACCCTGTTGTTGCACCCCATGATAGCGAATTTCACTCATCATAAGCCTGTGTATGAATTATTGATCTTTGTAGTAATAGGGGCGGCGCTGGTACCGTTACATCATAAACTGGAGCATTGGCTGATCGGCAAACTGATACGGGACAGGCATCACCACCATCATAAAGACCATACTCATACACCGGCAGCAAGCCCCAAAAAGAAATGAATTTCTGTGTGCAGAAGGAAACTGCAGTGAACAGAAATTCATTTCAGGTAAAGGGATAGTAAGTTATTCTTTACGTAGTTGGGTGTACCCCTTTTCTTTTCCCTTTTTTCTTTACTACTGTTTTAGCAGCTTTTTTTGGTGCGGCTTTCTTAGCTGCTTTCTTTGGCGCTGCTTTTTTAGCAGCCTTTTTTTTGGTAGCCATGTGTTTATGATTTAGGAACTAAATCTAAGTATAATTATAATAATATATGATAACAGGGAATGCTTTTTTTTCCAGATTGCACCGGCAGGAGGTAAAAATGAATTGTACAATTAGATGTCCTCTTAGTACATGGTTGAATTGACGGCGTATTTTTCAGGTTCTTATCTGCTTCATAGAGGCCAAACCTGCTTTCTTTTGTACGACAGTAACCGTCCCAATTACTGGGTAACGATCAGCAATAGTATTCGATTCATCAATGCCGGCTATCGGTCTTGTGGATGTAACAGTATATGGATGGCGTCAAAACGTTCAACACTGGTTCATTGTATTGACGAACATATTGTAATCTGATTTTCTCTCATTGTTGTGAATGCCTGAATATTATCAATACAGGTAACCGGGTTCCACTACGCTTCGTTAAACATTATTGTTGATTTATTTAATGGTAAAGTGCTCAATGCCTAAACAATCACCATTGTTTTTCTATCCACCTTTTTTGTTTACTCTTTTTTTAGTTTCTCAGTAAAGACTTTCACAAACGTCTTTTTTGATTTATAAAACATTGATAAAGTCAGAATTTTCAAAATAAAATGAAAATGAATAAACCTTTTAGTTTTTATGGCTGTTTAAGTATCCAGTAAAAACATTGAACAGTTTAATGTTTTCTATGAATCACTTTTTTTTAACCTAAAACTTAACGTATGAACCTGACATTGCTGGATATCAAATCCATTGCAAGCGACAACTATGTTGCCTTTACCTTTTTTGTAGGCTGTATGGCTATGCTGGCAGCCTCTGTTTTTTTCTTTTTTGAAATGGGAAATACAGATAAAAAATGGCGTACTTCTATTCTCGTTTCCGGTCTTATTACTTTCATTGCAGCAGTACACTATTACTACATGCGGGATTACAACCTGGCTACCGGCGAATCGCCAACTTTTTTCCGTTATGTAGACTGGTTACTGACAGTACCATTGATGTGTGTGGAGTTTTATCTTATTACCAAAAAAGCCGGTGCTAAAATTGGTTTATTGTGGAAGTTGATTGCGGCTTCGGTTTTTATGCTCGTTACAGGTTATGTTGGGGAAGCTATCTATCCCGCTGAAAAACAAAGCTGGATATGGGGCTTTGTGAGCAGTATTGGCTATTTCTATATTGTATATCTTATTTGGTTTGGCGATGTAGCAAAACTGGCCGGCAAGGCAGGACCTGGTGTAGCAAAGGCTGTGAGAACATTGGCCTGGTTTGTATTAGTTGGTTGGGCTATTTATCCAATCGGTTATATAGCAGGAACTGAAGGTGGTTTGTTCGGCGTTAAAATTTTAGACGGCGTATCACTGGATATTGTATACAACATTGGTGATGCTATCAATAAGATTGGATTCGGATTGGTGATTTATGCATTGGCACAGTCTGATAAAGACCTGGTGAAGGCATAATTATCATAAGCAGCAGTACTCTTAATATAAGAGTGCTGCTGCTTTTTTAAATCTATACTTGTATGCTGCGCATCATATTATTACTATCAGGTATCTTATTAATGACAGGGCAATGGTTGTTTGCACCTGTCACTGCTCATACTCAGTTTATTATCTTCATAACAGGTGTCATTATTTTAGGAATACCACATGGGGCAGCAGATTTCCTTGTAGCCCATCAAAGTGCATTGGCAGACAAGCAACGATTTTCTGCTTTCCATTTTTTTGCCGTCTATTTGTCCAGGCTTGTAATTTTTGGGGTATTTATTTTTTATTTCCCTGTGTTTGGAATAATATTATTTCTACTCTTTGCAGCCTATCATTTCGGGGAAACGGATCTGTTTTATTTTAATACACAGTCAGTGTCCGGTAAATTACTGGTGAGCAGTTATGGACTGGTGATTCTGGCAGTTATACTGCTGAGCAACGCAAACGAGTTGCAATTACTGCTTTCGGAGGCTGGTTTTTCTATTGACCGGTTTCCATTACTCGACTGGCTGATTCAATACCGCCACTTACTTTTATCCCTCACACTCGTACTTTTTTTTGTGAGTGTTTTTATTTACTTCATCTCCAACAGGGAAACTGCTGCTGTAACAGAACTCTTTTTGCTGCAATTCGCTGTCCTTGTTTTTTTATTGTATAACCTGCCGCTAATACTGGGCTTCAGTTTCTATTTT
>CALSAT010000484.1:0-3097 GCA_943372905.1 Bacteroides fragilis
GCCGGACATAGCGCCAATGCCGCTTATTGGTATGATAATACGGCAGGCGACTGGATCACCTCCACCTACTACATGAATGAACTTCCGAAATGGGTGACTGATTTTAATAGCCAGAAGTTAGTGGACAAATATTACCAGCAAGGTTGGAATACGTTATTCCCCCTTAATACTTACACCCAAAGTACCGCCGATGAAAAGCCCTATGAAGGAAAACCTTTTGGTGCTAAGTTCCCGTATGACCTGAAGAACTATATAGGAAAGGATTATGGGAAAGTAGCTTCCACCCCGATGGGTAATACACTTACACTTGACTTTGCCAGGGCCGCCATTGCAGGAGAGCAATTGGGTGCAGACAATATCACGGATATGCTCGCTATCAGTTTTTCATCCCCTGATTATATCGGGCATTCATTTGGTCCTAATTCAATTGAAAGTGAGGATGGCTTTCTCCGGCTTGACAAGGAGATTGGCAACATGCTGGACTATTTAGATAGTAAGATCGGCAAAAACCAGTACATCGTTTTTTTAAGTGCTGATCACGGCGTGGCGCACACCCCTGAATTTATGGTGGAAAATAAGTTGCCCGGCAGCCGGGTCATGCTGACTGATCTGATAAAAGAAATGAACAAATCGCTGAATGAAGTATATAAGATCAGCAATATAATTGTCAGCGATGATAATTACCAGCTTCACCTGAATCATCCCGCCATCGACTCAGCAAAGATCAAAACCAAAGAAGTGATCGACTGGATCGTAAACCGCCTTTCCAAAGAACAGGGTATTGCAAGAGCGTTCCCCATCAGCCAGCTAAATGAAGTGCCATTGCCCGCCACTATACGCACCATGCTGAATAATGGCTATTATCCGAAAAGGAATGGTGATATACAACTCATCCTGAAGCCAAACTTTATTGAAGGCTATAGTACCACCGGCACCACACATGGTTTGTGGAACCCCTACGATTCTCATATACCATTGCTCTGGTATGGCTGGGGCATTAAACAGGGAAAGACCAACCGGGAAACCTATATGACCGATATAGCCCCCACCATCGCTGCCCTGCTCCGTATACAAATGCCAAATGGAAGCATAGGGCAGGTCATCACCGAGGTAATGAAATAAGCATCCTTGCTGCAGGTTGTATCGTCAGGGTAGTTTCGGTACTATTTCGTATTTTGAGTGCCAGAACCATTATTACACCATCAACACACACCTGTATGAAAAAGTCAACCTTTTTCCTTTTCACTATTTCATTTGTACTCGTTAGCCTGCTGGCCCAATCGCAACAGGTGGACAGTATCCGGTTCTTTACGGATGAACAGCCGCTGGAAATGAACCTGAGTACTGATATCAAGAGCCTGCAGTCACAAAAAGGAGATGATGTTTTCCAGGAAGGAACCGTAACAATTAAATTTCCGGACAGCACTTCTGTGACCGAAACAGTGAGTGTTGGTGCCAGGGGAAAGTTTCGCCGTGAATATTGCCGGATACCACCGATGATGATCAATTTCCGAAGCACGGGCCCCAGTAAACTTGCTTCGCTGGGAAAACTAAAACTGGTGATCGGTTGCGGCGCCAGGGCTGATGATGAACAATTGCTTTTGAAAGAATTTCTCATTTACAAAATATACAATCTGCTGGAAGAAAAAAGTTTCCGGGTGCGGTTGATAAAAACCAACTACACCGACAGCAAGAACCGGGTAAAGCCTTTTACACAATATTCTTTTCTGATAGAAGACGATGGTGATATGGCCCGCCGCAACGGATGTAAAAAGAAAGAGCATGCTCCCTACCAAACCGAAAGCACCAACCGGGCCCTGATGACCAAAGTGGCCATTTTTGAATACCTGATCGGCAATGCCGATTGGTCGGTGCCCAACCTGCATAATATTAAACTCATCTTTGCAAGAAAAGATGATGCCGCCCTTCCTTATGCCGTGCCGTATGATTTTGACTATTGCGGCCTGGTGGATGCCAGCTATGCCGTACCCAATGAGATACTCGGTACGGAGAAGATAACCGAACGGGTGTATAGGGGTTTCCCCCGAACCATGGAGGAATTACAGGCCACTTTCGCATTATTCCGGGATAAAAAAGAAGCTATTTACTCACTCATTAATAATTTTAATTTCCTGGCAGCCAAAAACAAGGAGATCATGACCGACTACCTTGATGATTTTTACAAAACGATCAATGATGAAAATAAAGTCCGGTCAATATTTATAGACAACGCCAGAACGAACTGATAAAACATATTTTAACGGACTGCAACGTTTTTATTATGTTGTTTCTCTTACATTCGTGCAAACAAACCAATTAAAATGGATCTGAAAGAACAATTTGAACAGGCTGCTGCTGAAAGTAAGAACCTTAGTGAAAGACCCAGCAATGAGACCTTGCTGCAACTCTACTCCCTTTACAAACAGGGAAGTGTGGGAGATGTGAATACGGACCCGCCTTCCAATCCTTTCGATTTTGTGAACAAAGCCAAATACGATGCATGGGCTGCCTTAAAAGGAAAGTCAACCACTGATGCCATGACTGAATATATTGAACTGATAAGAAAACTGAAAGTATAAATTAACTCAGCGGGAGATTACGCCTGCATACACATCGTCAAACTTTTTACCAATAACTGAATAGCTGAATTTGCCCTTCGCATCTTCAGCTATTTTTTTTCCGTTATAAGTATCACTGGCCACCACCATTTGCTCCATCGCTTTTGCCAGCGCTTCATCATTACCCGGTGGTATCAATATCGAATTGGTTTCATCGGTGAGTTCTGGTATGCCGCCCACATTTGTGGCAATAACAGGCAGTCCGCAACAAAGCGCCTCCCCTATTACGCAGGGAGAATTCTCAATATTACTATTGACCACGAGGCAATGTGATTGCTGCATTTTTTCAGCTACAGCAGTATAAGGCAATTCACCAAAAAAGGATAGCCCGGTTCCCGTAAGGCCAATACTGGCCGCATGATCCCTGATGGCACTATTTGTATCACCAACCATCCACAGTTCTGCTGAAACTCCTTTGCTCAATAATAATTGATAGGCCCGGAGAATACCTTCTGCATTCTTTAATGGAACCATATTGG
>CALSAT010000485.1:0-3089 GCA_943372905.1 Bacteroides fragilis
GGAATATCATGGAAACAACTTGGTTATAAATAAATGATAAAACAGGTGAAACAGTCAAATTCTCCCGGCTTTTGGATTTATCTTGCCCGGCTCAAATATTTACTATGGCAGAATTAACAGGTTTGCCGGCCTATACCGGCAGTATTGGCGGGTTGAGTGCTTACCGGCTGCGGGGCACGGGTAAAATAGTATTAAGGCAGAAAGGCGGCCCCACTAAAAGGCAGGTGAAGACCAGCGGACAGTTTACCAATACCCGCAAAAGGAATGATGAATGGAAAGGATGTATGCAGGGAGTGAAATTCTTTAACCGTGCCATTCAGGATATACGGCACCTGGCAGATCATAACAGTACCGGCACATTGTCTAAACTATGCCGCTCTGTACAGGATGATGATACCACACCGGGCAGTTTTGGCACCCGGGGTGTGCTGTTCTCGAAACATGGATATAAGTTGGAAGGATATGGGGTCAATATGTATCATCCCTTTGATACGGTGCTGCGGTATCCGCTGCAGTATGCCATTGATAAACAAAACGGCACTGCCACCATTGAATTGCCGGATATCATACCCGGTATTCATTTAACGAACCCGATGAAGCAGCCTTTTTACCGGCTGGTGTTTGTATTGGGGGCGGCGGCAGATATTGTATATGATGAACAGCGGAAAATGTACCGGCCGGTAGCAGAGGTGGTAAACCAGCGATGCGGCGCACAAACAGACTGGTGCCTGGGTACTGAAACCACCACCACTAAAACAATAGCACTGACGATAAGTGGCTGGCAAATGCCGGCAGGCGTAAGCCTGGTATTGTCGGCAGGGGTGGAGTATGGGCAGCCGGTTGCCGGCGGGGTGATGAAATTTACCAAGTATGCCGGAGCAGGGAAAGTGCTGGGGGTGGTGTAAGAATGTAAGAGTTGGCAACCTTTTAAAGGTTGTCAACTCTTACAAAAAAAACCACCAGCAGTTGCTGGTGGTTAAATTCAGAAGGGACACAATGTCCGGGTGATCTGTAGGTGTTTACTTTTTGCTGATTCTGCTATGAAAGGTGCCACCCATCAAAAATATCAAACCCTTCTTCTTTAGACTTTACCTGAACTGAGCAGTCTGCCTGCCCCTTGCTACGAAACTCAGGTAGAGGTTTTCGACGACCGATGATCGTTGTTCAGTTATTTCTTTCCAGCCAGACACTTTCATCGCCACCTGGTTTGCTGAGGATTGATCACATAACCTGATAAAATAAAATGATAGTACTGCTATGCAAACCACACCTCTTGCTGCTGAAAAATAATTCGTCCAACTTTTCATCTTACGATCTGTGTATTTATACTATAAGGATAAGGAGTAAGATAATAATGATAATTGCGCCAACAGACAGGTACACTCCACCACTGATCTTCTTCATTTCTTTACGGATACCTCTTACTTCTTTGCGAAGGTCTTTTTTCTCTGACCCGGATAATCCGCTTTTATCGAGGTCTTTAATTTCCCGGAGCCTTTCCATCAGGGGCTGTAGTCTTGGGTCCTCACCATTAACAGGGCTGGTGGCAGAAGAAGATACTGGAATTGGATTTGATGCCTTTGCCGGAAAGGAACTGATAATGAGCAATGATAGTGCAACGATGCCCAGGATTCTTTTAACTGACATGATTTGATTTTTAGCTTGGTTATTTAATATCTGCTTAGGAAAGCTTTTATTGTACTGCAAAGATGTGCTGCTGAAATGAAGCTATTGTTATAAGGTCAGCTTATAAAATTGTATGATTCCCACATTTAGTCAGTAAAGGTTCATCAGCGGTAATTACTAAGCACTGATAGTGAACAGTTCAGGCTGATAACAGGAGATTCTTCTGTTTATTGTCACGTAAAAAGGAGTTATTCAAAACCAGGCATCCTCTTTTTAAGTAAATTTAGACTACCTTCAATGTAAAGCCGGTTATCACTTCTTTCCTTCCCTCCTCATTTTTCCCGGAATACTTTATTTTAAACCGGCTTTAAAAATCAAGTTTTGAGAATATACATAAAAAATATGGTTTGCATACGCTGCAAGATGGTAGTGAAAGATGAGTTAGCGAAATTGGGACTGCACTATGCGTTTGTGGAACTTGGAGAAGCGGAAATACTGGAAACCATCACTAGCGAACAGCAGGAAAAATTTAGAGTGGCACTTTTGCGATCAGGTCTGGAACTGATGGATGACAAGAAAAGTATTCTGATCCAAAAGATTAAAAATGTGATCATTGAGTTGATTCACTATTCCGAAGAGCCGCTGATCGTTAATTTTTCGGTGTACCTGAGTGAAAAGCTGAAATATGATTACACTTACCTGGCCAATCTTTTTTCCGAAGTACAAGGCACCACGATAGAGAAATTCATTATTGCCCATAAAATAGAACGGGTGAAAGAATTACTGGTATATAATGAACTCAACCTTACAGAAATTGCTTACCAGATGCACTACAGCAGTGTGGCGCACTTATCCACCCAATTTAAAAAAGTGACAGGTCTTACTCCTTCCCATTTCAAACAACTGAAAGATAAACGCCGTACAGTGCTTGAAGCGGTTGGCGATATCTAGTGCCGGGTATGATTTATTTTGTGGTGATTGGTGTAACCACAGGAACTCCGCCGCTACAGGACTTACTCCCGCAGTAATAACAGGTAGGAATAATATAACTACCACCTCTAATGTTGTAACGAAAGGACTGCTAACCAGTACGACCTTTAAGTCAGCTATTCACAAACCGAAATACCTGCAGTATGATATTTTATTATTTAACAATCATCACTATTATGTTGTTGCTGATTTTACTGATCCGGTTTTTGTTATGGCGTCGGAAAAGCATTCCGGCTGAGTTATATACTGAGGCATTGAGAAATGAAAACAAAGGTGATTACCAGGCGGCAGTGGAAAATTATGAAACAGCACTACTGGCTGTTACCAAAGCCCGTTTCCCCAATGGTAAAATGAAACAGAAAATAGCGGAGAAGCTGAAAGTATTGCGTACCGTAATTGATTATCAGAAAAGCTTCCAATATTAATTAACCCGCTTCAATACCGGTAAAGCATTAAACCGGCATACTATGAAA
>CALSAT010000486.1:0-3086 GCA_943372905.1 Bacteroides fragilis
CATGGAGCCCGAAGCCAAAGGTACCACCATCATAGCCGAAGCAGGCAGTGTGGGAGTGAAGGCGGTGGCGGCCAAAGATAATATTATTGCGATCCGCATCAAAAGCAGCCGGATGTTGCTGGCGTATGGGTTTCTGCGGAAGGTGTTTGAAGTGTTTGAAAAATACAGAACACCCATTGATATGGTGACTACTTCAGAAGTGGCGGTATCGCTTACCATCGACAATTCAGTGCACCTGAAAGAGATTTTGAAGGAACTGGAGCCATTTGGAACCGTGGAGCTGGATGAAAACCAAACCATCATTTCTGTAGTAGGCAACCAAATTTCACAGACAGAAGATATGGTGAAGAAATTGTTTGGTTCTATTATGAATATTCCGGTACGGATGGTTTCTTATGGTGGCAGCCCTCACAATATTTCTCTTCTCGTTCCTGCGGAATACAAGATGCAGATATTGCAGCAGTTGAATAAGGGTATGTTTGGATTGGAATAACCGCCTTCATTACTTCATATCGCGGGCTAATAAACGCAATTCTTTGTTAATGTGACAAAAGTCATACTTTAATTATAGTGACTCCGTTAGTTTTAGCAACTTAATTTATAATCTCACTAATGCGTTTATTTTCCACTTTTTTACTGAGTCTTTCAGTTGCGTTCTCCTTTGTATGGGAAACAGATATGGATACCGCTAAGCAAAAAGCAAAGCAGGAACATAAGTACATTCTGTTGAATTTTTCCGGTTCCGACTGGTGTGTTCCATGTATAAGGATGCGCAAAGAAGTATTTGACTCTGATGTATTTAACAACTTTGCCGCTGATAACCTTGTTCTGGTGAATGCTGATTTTCCCCGTCTTAAAAAGAACCAGCTTTCCAAAGAGCAAGAAAAGAAGAATGAAAAGCTGGCAGATAAATACAATTCTAAAGGCAACTTCCCGTTTACCGTCCTTCTGAACGAAGAAGGTGAGGTGTTGAAAACATGGGAGGGGTATCCTGGTCTAACTCCAAACCAGTTTACCGGGCAAATAAAAACTGTTTTGAATGCCCGTCAGTGAGCAATCAGCCATAGTAAGGCCCCTGCATCGTAAGGTGCTTAAATTAATGGGCAACCGTTTTGAGATAACCATTGTATTGGATGATAGTAAGTTGGCTATTGAGTATATTGATAAAGCAGTCGAAGAAATAAGGCGGATAGAGAAATTGTTGACTACGTTTAGCGAAGACAGCCAGACTAATCTTATTAACCGTAATGCAGGTATTGCACCTGTAAAAGTTGACAGGGAAGTATTTGAACTCATTTGCCGTTCCAAAAAAATTTCTGATATAACACAAGGAGCTTTCGATATTACTTATGGCTCTGCAGATAAAAAGCTTTGGAATTTTGATAAGGAAATGAGCAGTTTGCCCGATGCGGCTACTGCCAAAAAAGCTGTTCATCTCATCAATTACAAGAATATTATTTTGAATGATGCAGAGAGCACAGTATTCCTTGCGGAGGCAGGTATGCGGATCGGTTTCGGTGGAATTGGCAAAGGATATGCTGCCGAGCGGGCCAAGGCCGTATTGAAAGAGTTAGGTATTACCAGTGGCATTGTTAATGCGGCTGGCGATCTCACTACCTGGGGATATCAGCCAAATGGGGAAGAATGGACAATTGGAATTGCCGATCCCAACGCTTCCAGGAGCCCTTTTTCCTGGTTGTCCGTAACCAATATGGCCATTGCCACCTCTGGCAACTATGAAAAGTATGTTATGATTGGCGGGAAGCGATATTCACATACTATCGATCCTAAAACGGGTCTTCCAGTAACTGGTATTAAAAGTGTGACCATCATCAGCCCTAATGCAGAAATAGCAGATGCAATGGCCACACCTGTCATGATCATGGGAGTGAAGGCAGGGCTGGATATGGTAAACCAGGTAAGGGGTTTAGCCTGTATCGTTGTGGATGACAATAGTAAGATTTACACATCAAAAAACATAAACCTCACATGAAGAAAACCAACCAAAGGAAAAATACAGCCAAGATGGCTGTGGCAGTTATCACATCGGCAGCACTCCTAACTTCCTGTACCACTGTAAAGGAGTACCAGAAGAATAAATTGAATGATGGAGAAATGACACTTAGTGCCCGCAAAGTGGAAAAAACAGAAATGAGTTTTCAAACTTACCGGGAGGGGGCTTCCGGTGCCAACGGTGGTAAAACCGGCGGTGGCTGTGGTTGTAACTAATCATTTACTTTCAAAACTATTTTAATGAGAAAAACTTGTCTGTCTGTTGCAGGTATATTCCTTTCACTCTTTGCGGCCTTTGCCCAAACAACTCCGAAAGACACCGCACAATATAAAAGCCGTAAACTGACCTTTGAGGAAGCTAACCTGGTAACCAGTTACTATAAACAGGACGGAAATAATTCTTCCGTAACCGGTGGTGCCGGAACGGAAAAGCTGAGTGACTATTCGGCTGCTTTTGATATTAAACTCAATAAGTGGGATAAAAAGAACCGGAAGCATACATTAGATATTGAAGTAGGTATCGATCATTATACTTCTGCTTCTTCAGACAATGTAGATCCGAATTCTATTTCCGGTGCCTCACATGCAGATACCAGGATTTATCCCTCTGTAAACTGGTCGATGGAGAATGAAGCAAAAGGTACCACACTTGGTGGTGGTATTTCTTTTTCTTCAGAATTTGATTACCAGTCTGTAGGTGCCAATATCAGTTTCTCTAAAAAGACAGCCAATCGCAATGGCGAGTTTACCGCCAAGGCACAGGCCTATTTTGATAAGGTGAGCCTGATCTATCCGGTAGAGTTGAGAGCGGGTGGTGGCGGCGGAGGAGGTGATGATGAGGAAAATAAATATCCCGGCACGCCCCGTAATTCTTTCAGTGGTACGTTGTCCTACTCGCAGATCATGAATCAGCGATTGCAGATCATGCTGATCGCAGATGTCATTCATCAGAATGGTTACCTCGGCTTGCCTTTTCACCGTGTATATTTTAATAACAACAGTGTGGCCGTGGAAAATTTACCTGATACCCGGTTAAAAATACCGTTGGGATTGCGGGCCAATTATTTCCTGGG
>CALSAT010000487.1:0-3017 GCA_943372905.1 Bacteroides fragilis
GGATAAAGGTAACCTGCCTTCTTTCCTCCCGCAATACCACATTTAGGGTATTTACTTAGTTGATTTTGTTATCGCTTCATTACCAGCATGTTTCGAAAGTGAAACGGTACCGGTTTAGCGCAAGAGGGAGTCTAATTTGCCGGTCACTTCACGAAATTGATACAGATCGTTGTGGTGGCCCCCCTTGATGGTGATGAATTCATCTGTGGTCTTGAGCAGAGGTTTCAGCCTTTTGGCATTACTATAAGTGATGATACGGTCTTTGGTTCCCTGGAAAATAGTTATCGGTTCCTGCACCTTAGCCAGGTATTGATAGGTAGGTATCTCATAGTGCAGCATCCGGCGCACGGGGTAGATGGGTAAATAGTGGCTGATAACGGACGGGAAATCATAATAAGGCGTTTCCAGTATCAGCTTTTTGCAATCCCTGATAGAGGCCACCTGTGCTGCGATACCCGTGCCCATGCTTTTACCGTAAATAATAATACTGTCGGCGGAAAATTTTTTGTTGGCCATATTATAAGCCAGCAAAGCCCATTCATATAATTTCTTTTCCGTCAGTTTGCCTGTGCTTTTTCCATAGCCGGGATAGTCTATCATCAATACTTCATATCCATGCCGGGTGAAGTGGGGAATATATTTTGCATACCAGGATATATTTCTCTTATTACCATGGAAATAGAGTACTATGCCTCTCACCACAGTGTCAGCCGGGAAAAAGTCGATCAGGTTCAGGGTGTCTTTTTCATTGAGAGGTATGCTGATGTCTTTATGCGGGATGGTAAAGTCATAGCGGTGGCTTCTTTTCAGTGAAACGGGATGGAAGAGAATAAGATCTTGCAGGAAGTATAGCGCCAGTCCGCCTGCCACATAGACGATAGTGATTACTTTCAGCCATTTAAATATTCTCTTCCGGGTCATTATCGCCAGTTTACCTTGTTTTAAGGTTTGCAAGGCAAAGATGAAAAGAAAAAAGGACATGCCGGGCATGTCCTTTGGGTGGTGGCTGGTTATTTATTAGATCCGGTTGAAATAGTTTTTTATCCTGTATTGGGCATCATTGCTTATCTGGTCTGTAATGCACTTCATGATCTCATTTTCTGAAGGAGCAAATTCCTTTTTCCTGTCGATAAGCTGTTTGTCTGTTTCGCTTAATGCCCTCGCATCACCAGTGTAAGAGGAGAATTCAGTGGCCCAGTCATGATATCCTTTTACATTATCATTCCATAACCACCTGCCGTTGTCATCTCTTACCGATAATTGCAATACCGCAGAGCTGCTCATTGTTCTTCGGGTGGTGGTAATGGTGGCATATACTTTTTCATACACCTTTACAATGGAGTCCGGTCTGTACACGATCTCTTTTACCACAATATCTTTTGATACTTTCCTGGTGCTGCGCTCATCATGGTATCTGCCGATATCAATAGTGGCAAGACGCATATCCACTTCCTGGTCCACCCTTACATTATTGCTTCTGGCATCCCAGGCAGAGTAAAACCTCACAAACTCGTTTCCACTATTGTATTGAAGGCTGCGTATAAGCTGGTCGTCAAGATTGTTTCCGCCAATGGTGTAAGAGCTATATACATAACCTCCCTGTTGCTGCATCGGCAGGATGATAACGTTAGTTACGGCCATACTATATGCTTCATTCAGTTTTACCGTTGCTTCCCGGTCGCCGGGGAGCAGGCGCAATGCAACCTGAAATTCCCGATATGCATTGCGGTAGCTTTGTTTATCGTAGTACTGCATAAAAGCAATACCCCTTTCGATACGCACATCACCAGCCTTTTCGGCATAAGTGGTAACATAAGAAGAGTAGTCAACGGGCTTCACCAGGTTAAAGACGGCAGGCACCCGGTATATTGCATCGTACATACGCTGCAGGGAGGCATATTCAGTATACATCCATTCCCATTTCAGTTCATTATTGCTTTCAGCATTATTACGAATACGGCTTTCATGGTCGTTCACCGCAAAGCTGTACGAATGCTGAATGATGTCGAGCAGTTTAGGATCATCAGGATCTTTTTGCAGTTTTTTAGCTGCTAATTCCACGGCTTCGGTGTAGTTGCCTTTTTCGTAAAGCTTTTTGGCAGTTTTACAAGAGAAAGCCAGGATACTCAAGCCGGCGAAGATCAGTGTGTAAAGTTTTAGTTTCATACATACCTCCATTTTAGAGGTAGTATTTCAAATTGCAGTCCAGTTCATTTCAGCTTCGTTGAATTAGAAAATCCTTAACAGTTGAGGATAAAGCAGTAATACAAATAGGGTATTAAAAGTATCCCCTTTTGCTGCTGATTTTTTTTACAGCCTGCAAACCATACGGGCCAGGTATATCCGGATCACAGATATTTCCGGGGCCATTTACCGGCAAAGCCATAGCATACTTTATTGGTCCTGTAAAGCTTGTAACAGCCAGGTTGGCTGCCGGCCAAGGTAGCGCAGGCATATAGTTAAAAGGGAGATAAAGCAGAGATGAACCCCAGATAACCCATAGATAAGCCGCTTCTTATATACCGGCTTATCATCGGCTTATCTGCGACTTATCATCGGCTTATCATCGGGTTATCTATCAAGTAACCACGGTGAGGCCAGGGCTGAAGCATATGGGACCAAAGCACCATAAACGAACAAAAAGTATGATTAGGGGCAGACTAAACATGGACTTTTTACCGGTTTACGGGTATATTTTGAGCCTATAAGTAACCGGAACAGGATAGACATAAGTACAACTTGCCCTATTTATCCTGAGTAAAGCAGTTTTTTGTGTGTATTTATTTGATTGTTATTACTTTATACAGTTGAAGCTGAATCAAGGGCTTAGTATTTCAGAATGTCCCGGATGAAGTTATGGTACTCGTCAAAAGAGGGCAGGTTATTATGACCGCCGCCATGGATACGGATAAGAGTAATTTTTTGCGGATTGATCTTTTGAAGGGCTTCACTGTGCCGGATGGGAATCAGCCAGTCTTTGGTTCCATGAATAATGTAAGTATGACATTTTACCCCGG
>CALSAT010000488.1:0-3014 GCA_943372905.1 Bacteroides fragilis
GCCCAATAATCAAAAGATCCTTTTTGCAACAAATGTTTTATACGAAAATATCAGGCTGGAGTTGAGAGCATTAGTTAACAGACAACATGGTCTTCCCCCCGGCTTTATGATCGTATATGTGGGAGGCACCATTATTAATGTGGATGATAATACAGGAGTGGAAGCCTACCTTGCTCTTGATGAATTACGCATTGGTTCACCATTGGAGAAAACGGAAACAGACCACTTGGAACGATTTTCACAATGGGTAAAAGAGAGTGGCGGATGATGTACTCAATTTTACCGGTCAGTATTCAATCCGGATATCTTTTAAATAAAATACATCGTTTTGATTGTCGCTGTTTTTCCCTTTATAGCGGCTGAATGTGAAGAGGTTATATTTTGCAGCAGGTAAAAATATTCCCGGCAGGTCAGCAACACTCTTGCCATTGATGATTACAACGATACCATCAGCTTTACGTTGTATTTGTACCTGGTGATTGTTTTTGTCTTTGTAAAAATCAGGCAAGATAATACGCTTGTTGAATTTCAACGACTCCCGGTTGTCATACGAATAGATGGTGAGGGTGCCGCCACCATTCCAGTAAGGATCGAACCAGCAAATGACCCGGTTGAAATTACCAACATAGCTTTCATATAAACTCCAGTACATAGCCTGGTTATCATCGAGGCGGTAGCGTTCACCAATATTGTCATAGGCAATATCGGCCAGGGTTACGGTAAAGGATCCGCTGTTATAAGCGATATCTGCATTCCATTGCAGGTCGAATGAGAGAGAGAATTTGTCCTTTATTTCTTTATTGTATTGGTGGGGGTACCAGTACCCATCCTTTGTCATTGCCAGCCATTTGGTGTTACCGAGAGATTGCACCCCGATATTCTTCATGCCCAACCAACCGGCCGGGAAAAGCCCATCACCGGTTTCGCCGAAACTTATATTCACGGGGCCTTTATTTTCCTGTTTAATAGTCGTTAGCTGTTTTGTTGTTACTACAGAGCCATTGATATTATTTATGCCAGTTGGTTTTTTAGGAGTTTCCCCTACCATCTTTGCCAATATATCGAGGTTGAACTGGCTATGAAAAAGTTCCATGAAATTCTTCTTAGGCAGGTCTTCATCCTGTGTTCTTACAAAGAAGGCAATGCACTGAGGTTGATCTTTTGGCAGTGATTTATCAAAAAAGTCCAGGTTGTCTACCCATGCATTGTAGCCCTCTCCGGGAGCAGCCGTTAATCTTTCGGGATAAAAATGAGATTCATTGATACTGGTCACATATGCTGTGTCATTTAGATTGGATTGTTGCATAGCCGTAGTAAACCAGGCAGTGATTTTTTGAAGATCATTTTTATATCCCTGCAGTGTTTCTTTGTTCTTCCGGATAATATCCGGCCAGTAATTTTGTTGTTGCTTTTCTGCAGCAGAAAGGCCGGCATATTTTTTTTCGTCATCGGTTACCAGTTTTTCAAACCGGGCAATTTCCTGCTTCACCCTTTTTTCGTGGTGCATTTTATAGGAAGGGAATAATTCTTTATTGGTCATCTTTCGCCAGAGCAATCCTTTTCTCCCTGAAAAAAAATAGCAATGTCTCAGGGTTTCATCAGGTCTGTAACTGGAATAGATGATTCTGTTACCAATTGCATCGGTCTGTACTTCGATATTGGTCACCCTTATTCTTGATTCATTAAAAGTAACTCCGGTTCCCTGTTCAGGCAGTGGAAACTTTACCCCGTCCATTTGATTTACAGAGAAATATACCCAGCATCCTGTTGCTGCTTCAGGCTTTAATTCATTGTATCCTTTCAGACATTCATATTTTTTCAGCATCAAATAGTTTTCATATGCAGCTGGGCTTGCAGGCATGTACCAAAATGCTTTTCCTTTTGGATAAGCAATGCTGTTAGTGGCGTATAATCCATCGATTGCCACAGGCATGATGCGTTGCATTTCTTTTCGGAGGGGTTCGCTTAGTTTCCATTGACTGGCGGGAATGGGATCCTGGTAGGAAGGGGCAACATTGTTCCAGACCCATTTGCCTGGCACTTTGTTTACATTCAGGGTATTGCAATCCGCTTTTTGTTGTGCATAAAGAGAGGATGCTGTCAACCAGAAAAGTAAAACCACTTTATATTTCATAGGTGCACTTTTATTTTGTTTTAAATAAAGTATAATTTAGGGAACTGTTATCCGGGTCTGACATATAAAGCAGGAAACCATTTTTCACAGCAATCAGTTGTGCATTGTATTTTGTGGTTTTGCCTTTATACCGGTTAGTAGTAGTAATACTCCAGTCTGTAACAGCATACTTTCCGTTGAAATCCTGACCGCCAAACTGTGTGCCGCCATTATTCATACTTGCCGAACGGTACTTACTGCTGTAGCTGCCATCTTTGTTAAAGTTGAATTCATCTGTTGATGATACGGCACTCATGCCTGCATACGTACCACTGTATGCACTGTAATATTCTACTCCGCCACCACCGCCCCCTTTCCAGGTGCCTGCAATATCGCTGGCCGTTACGGCAAAACGGTTGGAGTTGAGCATCGGATCCAGATCATTGGGATGCGGAAACTGCTGCTGGTAACTGTTTTGACTGGGGGCAATGACTACAATGGGCCGGGCGCCGCCATTATACACTATTTTAATAGCGACAAAGCAGGCTTTACCTGTTTTTTTCTCAACGGCATTGGCCTGCATATGATAAATAACCGGGTACTGCACGCCGCTCCATTTTTGCAGGTTGCTTACAGTAAAATAAGGTTCTACATATTTACTCCAGTAATATTCCGGTGCATCAACGGTATTTGGCCGGGCATCATCCAATGCCTTGTCAATATAGTGCAGGCGCAGTTCTGTTCCTGCTTTGGTCACTTTTACATAGTCATGGGTTACGGTGGCCGTCCAGCCATCATCAAAGTTGGTGGTGGATTTAGTGATGCCGGTATTGCCAGCAGGCGTAGTATTGGTATTGACGACAGGCGTTGTTTTTGGTTTGATGAATTTTTTGCTGTCCGC
>CALSAT010000489.1:0-3002 GCA_943372905.1 Bacteroides fragilis
TACATATTGTTTTGAAAACCGGGCCTTGGGTCCTGTGTAATATCGGCAATGGCCAGGTTGGCCATAAAGTCGTTGACCAGTATCCAGTTGGCAGGAGCTACAGTAATATCTGTTGTTTTCCAAAGACCGCCGGCCACACTACCCACAAAAACGGTTTTATGTGTGGGGTCTAATGAGTCTACCATAGTAGCTCTTATCCTTCCGGAAGTCTGATCATCGCCTTGCCTTGGATTACCATTGATGCGGGCAAAGTCGCCGTTTGGTCCCCGTTCTATCCATGACAGTGCTTCAATGGATTCAGTACGGCTGGCCCGGGCAGCAATACGGGCCCGCTCAGTTTGGTCGATAGCTGTCCAGAGTTTGTTCCAGGGCACTTTGCCCGTGGCCGGATCTTTGGTTTGCAATACCATCAGTTCGGTGGCTTTGTCCATACCGTCGTAATGGTTGTCTCCGGGCTTTCTTACTTTATCTTTAATAGTATTGGTTTCGTTCTTTTGTCCGCAACCGGTGGTTAGCGAAACAACAGTGAAAGCAATAAAAAGACTGGCAAGGCTAAGTGTAAAGATTTTTCTCATAAGTGAGTAGAGGTTGAGGTTGATTAAGACGTATCTAAAGATTTGCCGAAATTAGGCAAATAGGTGAAACTTATTTTACCATAGATATATTAAATCGGGACTGGAATAAAAAAGGTGGTCTTTGTTTAGCTTTTGACAGCTATCATGCTTATCTCTACATTCACAAATTTGGGCAGTGCTGATACCTGAACGGTTTCTCTGGCCGGAAAGTCATTGTCAAAATATTTGCCATATACCTGGTTCACCTCACCAAACTGGTTCATATCGGTAAGAAAGATAGTGGTTTTTACCACATTACTAAAATCCATACCGGCCTCCTGCAGTATAGCTTTCAGGTTGTGCATCACCTGGTGTGTTTCCTCCTGTATGTCTTTGTTCTTTAATTCCCCTGTTGGAGGATCGATACATACCTGGCCGGAGATGAATAGCATATTGCCAGTTAGTACCGCCTGGTTATAAGGACCGATAGGGGCCGGTGCAGCCGTTGTATTAATGATGGTTTTACTCATGTAGTTCGTTTAGCTCTTCCCCAACTTTCCCACCCTGTTGCATACCGGGCATTAATGGGCCAAAGAAATTTGAAAGACGAATTTAGCTTTATACGTTTTCTTTGCAAAAAATAGAATTATGCGGATCGCTGTAGTTACTGATGCGGAAAGCAAAGCTGCCTGGCTCACCGGGGGCCTCCGGGAGGGAGCAGAGGTGGTTTGGTTGGACGAACCCGCTTTGATTTCCGGTGCGGATGTATATATAGACCTGCTGTACAGCATTTTTCCGCAACGGGCTGAGGAATGGGCCATTGCAGCGAATTCGCTCATCGTTATTAATGATGTACCCAGGAACAATGCGTCACTGCCACTGAATTTTGTCCGCCTGAACGGATGGCCCACCTTTCTGCAACGCCCCCTTGCTGAAGTTGCCTGCCGGGATGAAGCATTGAAAGAAAAAGCAGAAGCTGCTTTGGCCGTATTTAACCGAAGGGCTGAATGGGTTCCCGATGTGCCCGGTTTTGTATCGGCCCGGGTGATAAGTACGATCATCAATGAAGCGTATTTCAGCCTGGAAGAACAGGTAAGCACTAAAGAGGAAATTGATACCGCCATGAAGCTGGGTACGAATTATCCCTACGGCCCGTTTGAATGGGCTCAAAAAATTGGATTGCAAAATATATGTCAATTGCTTGACGGATTAGCGGTGACTAACGCAAGATATTTGCCGGCGGCCCTGTTAAAAAAAGAATCGCTGTTATAAATGAACTACCTGTTGCATATTGATACTTCCGGCGAGACGGCTTCTATCTGCCTGACGGCTGACAATGATGTGCTGGGTTTGCGTATGAATGAAACCCGGAACGACCATGCCAGTTGGTTGCACCCTACCATACAGGCGTTACTTACTGAGAATGGATTAACTGCTGTACAATTACAAGCGGTATCTGTAAGCATCGGTCCGGGTTCTTACACGGGTTTGCGGATCGGGTTATCAGCCGCCAAAGGATTATGTTTTGCAGCCGGCATTCCGCTTATTACAGTGGACACACTTACTATGATGGCACTAGCTGCGCAGCCCGAAGCAATGGACCTGATCTGCCCGCTTATCGATGCAAGAAGGATGGAAGTATTTACTGCCCTGTATGATACACAACTGCGGGTAATAACTCCTCCTCATGCAATGATCCTGGATGACACAAGTTTTCTTGAGGTGCTTAATGAACATTCTATCCTTTTTTGTGGTAGCGGCAGCAAAAAACTGCACTCTTCCTTTTTTCCCGCAAATGCGATGATAAGTGTAATCACTGCGTCCGCAGCTCATCTTGCAACACTGGCTTTATTAAAATATAATAAAAAGGAATTTGCGGATCTTGCTTATACAGAGCCCTTATATATAAAAGAATTCTATTCTGTAACCCGAAAGTAACAGCGGTATCGTACGTCTATAGCAATTTATTTTATAAAACACAGGCCTTCATATGTATTTTTGTAGTACGTCATATTTAACCAAAGAACCATGAACACTTACTCACTGACACTTAACAATTCTCCCGACAATGGGGCACCTCTTAAAGTTGATCTGCTGAATATAAAAAAAGCAGCAATGACATTAAGAGCTGTAAATCACAAACTTCGACAACAGATCCTGAAACTGATCGATGATGAAGGCAAGATCACCGTCACAGAGCTTTATGTAAAGCTAAGGCTTGAACAATCTGTGGCTTCTCAGCATCTTGCTATTTTGCGTAAAGCTGGTTTTGTTAACACGACCAGGGATGGCAAATTCATCCATTATTCAGTCAACGCAAAACGGCTGAAGGAATTGAACAAGTTTATGAATGACCTGCTGGAATAACAACAGCGCCCCTTTTATCGAAACGTCCTGCCTTCCGGCAGGACGTTTTTATTTATAATGAGTTATTTTTACCGCTCAAAT